>PAAU01000084.1 GCA_002699445.1 Micrococcales bacterium
TTTTCACTACAACGAACGCCACCAGTACGTGCTCTCTGGCGTCCCACCGCCCGATCAATCCAAGTTTATAACCCCCACTGTCCGCCTAACAAAAAACACCGCACGTCATCACGCAACGCACACACCTCAGCACAGACAGCCACACCCCCCAACGCCACATGCGGCGCCGAGTCGACACTCGACGCCGCATAATGACGTTCACATCAACGGGACAACACCCCAGCCCCCGCATCGGAAATTAATGTCCAAATCCCGGAAATTAATGTCCAAAAAGCAGAAATTGATGTCCACTATCGCTGGAAATTAAATGTCCATTTACATCAGGAGCAGCCGCTGGTTGCTCCGCATCCCTCACAGACATAGCAGGAACCAGCCGGACGCATCTTGATACCGCAGGTCAAACACAACGGGGCATCCGCAGACTTACCGGTGATGACCTCCAATAGCTCGGCAGTAGAACCAGCCGCGCCGATGCTCTCGACGGGTGGAGCCGCCTCGTCCGTTTCGGTTTCATCAACCGCTGCAGATTGCTGTAGCGCAGTAACGTCAACATCCTCTGCCTTGTCCTCTTCCACAACCGGTGCGGCGCTGGCCAGACTCTCTGTCCGCTCCTCCGCGGTGAGGATGCCTAGCGCTGCTCGATCTTCGTAGGGAAGATAATCCAACGCCAACCTTCGGAAGATATAGTCCATGATCGACTGCGCCATCCGGATATCCGAGTCATCGGTCATCCCAGCAGGATCAAATCGCATATTCACGAACTTGGAAACGAAGGCTTCCAAAGGAACGCCGTACTGCAACGCGATAGACACCGCAATAGAAAAGGCATCCATCACGCCTGCCAAGGTTGAACCTTGCTTGCCCAGCTTCAGGAAGACTTCGCCTAGAGCGTCATCATCAGGATAGGAACCCGCAGTCATGTAGCCCTCTGCACCGGCGACGGCGAAGGAGATGGTTTGTGATGGCCGCCGCTTGGGAAGCCTGCGTCGCACTGGACCTGATACCGCAGGAGTCTCGGACTCTTCCTCTGTTGACCCCTTGGAATCGGACAGTGGCTGGCCGACCTTTGAGGCATCCCGGTAGATGGCTAACGCTTTGAGGCCGTTGCGCCAGCCTTCCATGTAGATGTCAGCGACCTCTTCCACGGTGGAGCTGGTCGGCATGTTCACGGTCTTGCTGATCGCTCCTGAGAGGAACGGCTGGGCGGCCGCCATCATGCGTACGTGACCCATCGGTGAGATCGCTCGGTCCCCTACCGCGCAATCGAAAATCGCATAGTGCTCGTCTCGCAAGCCTGGGGCATCAACTACGTTGCCCTTCTCTGCAATGTGTTCCACGATCGCCTCGATGGTCTCCTCGGCATACCCCAACTTACGAAGGGCGCGCGGGATCGTATTGTTCACGATCTGCATCGAACCGCCACCGACCAGCTTCTTGAACTTAACCAGTGAGAAGTCAGGTTCAATGCCGGTGGTGTCGCAGTCCATCATGAAACCGATGGTTCCGGTGGGCGCGAGCACGCTTGCCTGAGCGTTACGCCACCCATTCTTGTCGCCAATCTCTAGGCCACGCTGCCATTCCTGAGCTGCTACCCGCAGTACGTCGCGGTCCAACGTGGAGACCGAGCGGACTGCGTCGGTCGCAGCAGCATGCTTACGCATCACCCGGCTGTGAGCCTGAGCGTTCCGGGCATAGCCGTTGTAAGGACCAACGATCCCTGCCAACTCGGCACTGCGACGGTAGGAAACTCCAGTCATCAACGAGGTGATAGAACCAGCCAGCGCCCGACCCCCCTCAGAGTCGTAGGCCAAACCAGCCGCCATCAACAGTGCGCCTAGGTTGGCGTAGCCAATACCCAACTGCCGGTAATTCCGAGTGGTCTCACCAATCGCATCAGTGGGGAAGTCAGCAAAGCAGATCGAAATGTCCATCGCAGTGATGACTACCTCGACGGCTTTAACAAAGCGATCGACCTGGAAAGAGTCGTCGTCGCCCAGAAACTTCATCAAGTTCAGCGACGCGAGGTTACACGACGAGTTGTCCAAGCTCATGTACTCCGAGCATGGGTTAGAAGCAGTGATCCGACCGCTCTCCGGGTTGGTGTGCCAATCGTTAATGGTGTCGTCGTATTGAATACCGGGATCTGCACAGGCCCAAGCAGCTTCCGACATCCGCTGGAACAGTTTCTTGGCGCTAACCGTCTCGACAACTGAACCATCCGTGCGAGCTTTGAGTCCGAACTCATCGTCACTCTCGACCGCACGCATGAACTCGTCTGAGACTCGAACCGAGTTATTGGCATTTTGGTATTGGACTGACGTGATGTCTTTCCCACCGAGGTCCATATCGAATCCGGCATCACGCAACACCCGGATCTTTTCTTCTTCTTTCACCTTAGTTTCGATGAACTCTTCGATATCGGGATGATCCACATCAAGCACGACCATCTTGGCTGCTCGCCGCGTGGCACCACCTGATTTGATGGTTCCCGCGCTGGCATCCGCACCGCGCATAAAGGACACCGGTCCCGACGCTGTGCCACCAGAAGAGCGCAGTAGTTCTTTGGAGGATCGAATCCGAGAGATGTTTAGTCCAGCTCCTGACCCACCTTTGAAGATCATCCCTTCTTCCCGATACCAGTTCAAGATGGAGGTCATGGTGTCATCGACCGCGAGGATGAAGCAGGCGCTCACCTGCTGCGGGCTAGTCGTTCCCACGTTGAACCACACCGGCGAGTTAAAGGAGAAGTGCTGATGAAGAAGCAACCAGGTTAGTTCTTGCTCGAAGATGTCGGCGTCTAGTTCGGTAGCGAAATAACCGTTCTCGCGACCGGCAGTCGCATACTTACCAACTACTCGGTCGATCAACTGACGTAGCGACCACTCCCGAGTGTCCGAGTCCAGCGCACCTCGGAAGTATTTGCTCGTCACGATCGTGGAGGCATTAATGCTCCATGACTCCGGAAACTCGACCCCGCGCTGCTCGAAGACCGTTTCGCCGGTCTTCCAGTTCGATTGCACAACATCCCGACGTTCCCAGGTGACTTCGTCATAGGGATGCACACCCTCGGTACTGAAGATGCGTTCAATACTGAGGCCAGTATCGCGCCCGTTAGCTGCATCTGAGGTGCGAACTGATTCATCGTGTGGGGTTTGGGTCATTCTTCTTCTCCTTCATCGGACCTATGGGAAGTCTGTGGTTGGGGTTTACTGGATCGCTAACTATGAGTAGGCGGACTCGTGATCATCTCGGAGGAAACTGATCTCTTTTTCGAAATCGGTGAGCGAAGAGAATCCGCGATAAACCGACGCGAAACGCAGATATGCCACCTCGTCAAGGCTGCGCAGCGGGGTCAAAATCGCCAATCCAACTTCACCGGTGGGAACCTCTGCCTGGCCCGCCTGTCGAATGGTGTCCTCAACCTGCTGGGCGAGCAGTGCTAACTCATCCTCACTTACCGGGCGGCCTTGGCAAGCTTTACGGACTCCGGTGATGACTTTGTCGCGACTGAACGGTTCCTGAACACCACTGCGCTTCAACACATGCAGACTCGGAGTCTCCATGGTGGTGAATCGACGAGTACAGGCGGAGCATTGGCGTCGCCTGCGTATGCAGCCACCGTCATCTGCTGCCCGGGAGTCGACGACTCGCGAGTCAGACGCTCGACAGAACGGGCAGTTCATTTGCTCTCTCAGCCCCTCAATTGTGTATATTTCTGTGGTTTACCTGGGGATGACCTGTGCACTTCCCACCACAACCTGTGGATGAACGACACCGATGTAACTACCAGATGTAGGGAACCTAGGCCCTTCTGAGTAGATTCGCAAGACCCAATCTCTGCGTGTCGCGATCTGACCACTGAGTTGGGTCAAAATCGCTAGCCGCGATTGGGTAGTAGGACAGTGTCGCCTACCTGCAAACTCGCCGATTGGAGACTGTTCAGGCGGACGATCCGATCTAAGGCTTCCCTGGGATCGCCACCGGCGGCGCTTCGCTCCGCCAATAACCACAGCGTGTCACCTGGAACCACTCGATGCTCCACTAACGCTGGGGCGACCTGGACGACTGCCGCATCTGCCCCGGTCACAAGAGCCGGCTCTTGTGCTGCCTGAGCCAGTCGGGGCAGTACTGCGCCCACCACGGCTCCCACCGCCACAATCGCCAACGCGGCAACGGTCAGCGCCACCAGCCAATGACCCAGCAATACCGCGGTACGAGATCTTTGAGGAGAGACACCAGAGACTCCCGATAAGGCTGGTATCGCAGATGTCAACAGCTCCCGAGACGACATTGATGTTGGTGTGATTGCGCTCATTTCCGCTCCTCCTACTTCGGCTTCCGCTTTACCTACTGGCTCTGGCGGAGACCTTTCCTGAGTCCGTACCTCATGACCTACTGGTCGGAGATCAGGTTCGAACACCCGTTCGATATAGTTTCTACCAGCAGGGTGCGACACACGCAAAGTCTTTTCGAACATTTGTTTGAAAATGGCGGTTCATCATGCCAAGGTGTCAGCAGGACAAAACGAGCTTGTTGCGCATACCAAGCGCTTCCGCGCAGTGAACCTTCACGGCGGCTCGTGAGAGTTTCGGCGGCAGTTCACCTCGATCTGTGACGACCTCCGAAGAGCTATGTTCGATGATTGTTCGATGTAGAGGAGTTAGTCATGAGCAAAGGTTCAACCGTCGACGGCGCCTCCGGGGCGATTCCCTTACTCACAAGTCGACAGCGAACAATTCTTGACTTCATTCGCGATCGGGTCAACGAGAAGGGCTTCCCGCCAAGTGTGCGCGAAATCGGTGAAGCGGTGGGCCTTACCAGCACTTCGAGCGTTGCTCACCAACTTCGTGTTTTGGAGGAAAAAGGCTACCTACGACGGGACCCGAATACGCCGCGAGCGATGCTAGTGACCGACGACGCCGAACCCCTGCCCACGGAAGAGCCAGCCTCAGCAGTGCTGCCTGACTCTCTCGTATCCGTGCCATTACTCGGTCAAATCGCTGCTGGTGCGCCCATCCTTGCCGACGAAAATGAAACCGAATCCTTTCCGCTCCCTCGTGAACTCGTAGGAGAAGGTGACTTATTCCTCCTGCGAGTCAAGGGTGACTCGATGATTGACGCGGCCATATGTGATGGCGATTTCGTCGTTATTCGTTCACAGCAAACCGCTGAGAACGGTGAAATCGTTGCTGCCCTACTCGAAGATGAGGCCACCGTAAAGACCCTGTCCCGCCGAGATGGGCACGTCTGGCTGTTGCCCGCTAATGATTCGTATGCGCCCATCCCTGGAGATGATGCACGAATCATGGGCAAGGTCGTTTCCGTCTTTCGAAAGCTTTAACTCGGTCTACGACGGCTCGCGGGCCAATCGGTCAAGTGCCGCAAGGACGGCATCGGTGTCGGTGGTCGGCCAAAACGCCGGTAGGGACTCTACGAGATAGCGACCGTATCGAGCAGTACGCAAGCGCGGATCCAAAACAGCGACGACACCCCTATCGCTGTCCGTGCGGATAAGCCTCCCGCTCCCCTGCGCCAGGAGTAGTGCCGCACGAGGCATAGAGACCGACATAAAGCCATCACTACCGGACTGTTCAGCTAGTTCGGCTCGAGCTGCCAGGACTGGATCATCTGGCCTGGGGAAAGGGATGCGGTCGATGATCACACAGGTACACGATCGACCGGGCACATCCACACCTTGAAATAGCGACATAGTGCCGACCAGCACACTGGTCTCATCTTGATTAAATTTGTGCACCAGACTCGCGACCGGGTCACCCCGCTGCTGAACCATTACCTTCACATCTGGCACCGGATTGTCAGCCAGATAGTCAGCAACTCGCTCCACTGCCCGCCAACTCGACAGCAACACCAGGCTGCGGCCACCTGCCGCCACCACTAGGTCGTGTAACCGCTCGAGCAACGCGGGATCAGGTCCGTCACGTCCAGGCTTCGGCAAATCAGAGGCCACATACAAGATGCCTTGTTGCCCGTAATCAAACGGCGAGCCCACATCAATATCTTGCCAACTGTCGCCTAGCCCCAACTCATCTGCCACTGCATCGAAGTTGCCGCCCAGCTCGAGCGTTGCGCTGGTTAATACCGTGGCGGAGGGCTCTTGCAGATATCCGCCAATAACACCGGCAACGTTAAGCGGCGCGACGTATAGGTAAGGATCTTGATCACCACCGAACCAAATGACGTCTGTGGGCGATGCGGCGGCACTACCCGCTAAGACTCTGCCGGCGATATCGTGGATCTCTGCAAGTGCAGCTTGTGCTCGATGACGACGCACGTCATCCGAATCAGCGCGCGACCGAGACTCGCCATCGGCCCCGGATGTGAGTTCAGATTCGGCCAGATGAGCAGCGTCCCGCAACGCTGCCAACGCATCTATGAGCTCAGCAGGCAGGTCGGTGAACCGGGTGCGCTGCTGGGGAAGGTCCAACAGTGCTTTCTCTAGCCCCTCACTGGCTTCGGTCAGATGCTCTGCGGCACCCTCGGTCAGCCACGACCGAGCTGCACGATTCGCACGCTCAATCGAACCGGCACCCAGCTGCTCAGTTCTGGTGCTGGTGACACGAGAGGCAAGCTCGTGACCTTCATCCACGATTAAAAAGTCATGTTCCGGCAGAACCGTCGCGCCATCGAGTGCATCGAGAGCCAGCAACGCGTGGTTCGTCACCACAATGTCAGCCTCTTGAGTCGACCGTTTAGCCTGCTCGCTAAAGCACTCATCCGAAAAGGGGCACTTACTAGGGCCAACGCACTCTTTGCCAGTTGCCGAAACTGCACGCCACACCCGCGGATCCAGTGCGTTGGTGTAGTCGTCACGATCGCCTGATGCCGTTTCCTCTGCCCACTCTCGAAGTTCCGCCGCCTGCCGTTCGAGCCGACCCCCAACTGCAGGCAAATCCAGTTCCGTCTGCTCATCATCTTCGGGGCGCCCTCGGAGTCGCGCTACGCAGATATAGTTACCTCGACCTTTGAGGACTGCTGCAGACACGTCCGCTTCTGAGACTGCTCCGATAGCCGCCGGTACATCACGTTCCACAAGCTGACGTTGCAACGCCAAGGTGGCGGTCGCGATCACCGTGCGTTTGTCATGGTCACGGGCTGCCGCGATGGCAGGAGCGAGGTAGCCCAGCGATTTGCCAGTTCCAGTGCCGGCCTGAACCAAGAGCACACCGCCATCGTCCATGGTTGCGGCAACGGCATCGACCATCTCCTGCTGACTCTCGCGCTCGCTGCCACCCAGGTCGGCAACTATTCGACCGAGGAGTTCACGAGGAGATTCATTCACGACATCACCGTACGTGTGACTGCGACTCGGCCCACTCAAGACCCGCCGCCTAACTGCAGACCGTTACTCGCTTGGTTTGGCGAACGGCTCCAGCCGAGCCGCTAACCATCCCGGCACCAACGCGCTGATCTCAGCTCCATCCTCGGTATATCCGCTAGAAAGAATCTGGCCGTGTTCGTGCAGTGCCGAGGTCAATTCACCCCTATCGAATGGGACCACTACATCCATATGTATCTCCGGAACTGGCAATCGCTCAGCAATGATGGTTCGGAGTTTCTCAATGCCCTGCCCAGTGTGTGCCGATACTCCGATTGCCCCCGGTTCACGGTGTCTGATCTCCGCGAATGCCGCAGGTGAGATCAACTCAATCTTGTTCACGACGACGAGTTCGGAAACTTCGCCTGCACCAATTTCAGCTAAGACTTCACGAACAGCCGCCAACTGGCCCAGAGGTTCGGGATCGCTACCGTCGATGATGTTCAACAACAGATCTGCATCGTTGACCTCGTCCAACGTCGATCGGAACGCTTCAACAAGTTGGTGCGGCAGATGTCGTACGAAGCCCACGGTGTCCGCAAGGGTGTATTCCCGACCCACATCGGTGCGAGTGCGCCGGACTGTTGGATCCAAGGTCGCGAATAGTTCGTCTTGAACGAGAACCCCCGCATCAGTCATCCGGTTGAGTAGCGATGATTTCCCCGCATTGGTGTAGCCCACTATTGCGACCGCAGGAGTCTCGTTGCGTCGCCGATCTGATCGTTGGACTTTACGGGCTCGACTCATCGCGGATAGTTGCCGGCGTAGGCGAGACATCTGGGTTCGAATGCGTCGACGATCGATTTCCAGTTTCGTCTCGCCTGGGCCGCGGAATGCACCGATACCGCCGGACTGCCGGCTCATCGCTTCACCCCAGCCGCGCAACCGCGGCAGCATATATTCGTATTGAGCCAGTTCTACTTGGGCTTTTCCTTCCCTGCTGCGAGCATGCTGCGCAAAGATGTCCAGAATTAGCCAAGTGCGATCAACGACTTTGACCTTAAGCGCCTTCTCCAATGCCTGCAGTTGCCCGGGAGATAACTCACCGTCACAAATCACAGTGTCGGCAGATTCAGAGCGAACGACTTCTCCCAGTTCATCCACCTTGCCGCTGCCGATAAAGGTAGCGGGATCGGGCTTGGTGCGACGCTGCACCATAGCTTCCAGGACCTGTGAACCTGCGGTCTCGGCGAGTCTGGCAAGTTCAGCCATAGACAACTGGGCACTCTCAGCACTCCCTTCGGTCCACACCCCTACCAGCACGACTCTTTCGAGTCGAACCTGTCGGTATTCGACCTCGGAGATGTCCGACAGTTCAGTCGAGAGACCCCCTACTCGCCGCAGGGCACGACGTTCGGCGACATCAAGGTCGGGATCGGGCGTGGGAGAGCTCACCGTGCGGCCCACCAACTTTCATCCAGTTCGCCGCGGGCGACGATCTCGGCCGGTCCACTCAACCAGGTCTCGGTGCCACGAAAGTCCACCGTGACCTCACCACCAGGAACCATCACCGTCACCGGTGACAACGGTTCGTGAGCGAACTCTCGATGGACAGCCGCCGCAGCGCATGCTCCAGTACCGCAAGACATGGTCCGACCTGAACCACGTTCATTGACTTCCATCTTGATGCTGGTGGGACTGACGATCTCGACGAACTCGATGTTCGCGCCGTCAGGGAAGGATGCCTCGGGGGTGACCTCGGCGGACTCGATGTCAGCCAACTCCGACACCGACGCTACGAAGGCGACCGCGTGCGGATTGGGAGCGGTTGCGGGCGTAGCAGGCCAGGTATGTTCGTCCAGGGAAACCACTGCGGAGCCGTGCTCTTGGACAAGAACCGATCCCATCTCGATTGAGATCATCCCGTCGGATTCGATCCGAACTTTCCGCGGACCGCCTCGGGTGCCAATGACAAACTCACGGGTGTCTACCAACTTTTCTTCACGCAGAAACTTGGCGAATACTCGGGCGCCGTTTCCGCACATCTCTGCGATTGAGCCATCACCATTGCGATAGTCCATGAACCACATCGCACCATCACTCATTGCCGGCACTTCCCCCACCAGACTGGAAGGCACGACGCGTATGACTCCGTCGGCCCCAAGCCCAAAGCGACGATCACACAGCCCGACCACTTGGGTCGGATCAAGGTTGAGACGCCCCTCCAGGTCGGGGATCAGCACAAAGTCATTCCCCGTGCCGTGGCCCTTGGCAAACTGCACCGTAGTCATACCTCAAGAGTAGGGGCTGTCACGACGACTCACCGGTTCGTAGGTTCTAACAGTCGCTGATAGTCGTGTCGCAGCCCAGCCAGGACCTCGGGCCATATCTGATCCGGCGGCGTAGTTGAGTTGTGATCGGTTATCGATCGGCGCAATGAATCATCTGTTGTCATCCGCGCCATCGCCACGGCCATAGCAGCATCGTCAGATCCCAAGAGCCCTTCGATCCCATCGCGAACAAACTCCGACAGTCCAGTTTGGGACCGGGCTATCACGGGTAATCCACTCGTTCGTGCCTCTAGCGCTGCCAATCCAAAGCTCTCTTTCACGGACGGTTGTACGAAAACATCCGATTCCACATACAGCCTGTGGAGATCAGGCCGGGAAAGCCGCCCCAGAAACTCAACCTGATCAGTTAACCCATGCCGCTGCACGTATCGCTCCAGCCGAGCGCGATGGGGACCATCGCCGGCAATCTTCAGATACATGGGTCGTTGCGGCCCACTTAGTTGCTGAGCTGCAGCGAACATTTTCAGTAGCGGCCGCGAACGTTTTCGAGGTGCCAGCCGCATGGCCGTAACGAAGGTAACGGGTTGAGTCGCTGAACCCGGCTCTCGTCCCATCGGGCTCCAGTCGGCCAAATCGACACCGTTGGGGGTGATAAAGACCTCGCCGGCATAGTTCAAAGCCGCGGCGATACGATCAGCGGCCATTCGGCTTACTGCGGCCGGCTGAACACCACGATCACACCAGTCCCGCAGAGTTTCTGCTGTGCGATACCCGGTTCGAGCTAGCCCACCCCAGACGCTGTGAACAGTTGCGAGCACGGGCAGGCCTACCTCGACGGCAGCCCGGATACCGCCCCAGGCAAACGGTGAGATCGCACCCAAATGCACTTGAACCACATCCGGATCAATCTCTTCCAAGAGTGGAACCAACGCAGCCCGCGTTCGAGGACGAACCGGCATCTCAAAGGGCATTCGAGCAGTCACTCGATGAACGGTGACGCCATCGATCTCCTCCTCGCCCAACCGAACACGTTCACCGGGAGTCGCAGTGAGGACATGTATGTCATCACCCTGAGCTGCCTGTCGCCTCGTCAACTCGGTGACTTGCACTTCGATTCCACCGAGTCGAGGCAAGTAGCAGTCGCTGATGTGAGTTATCCGCATCACAAAACTCCAAGCCGATTCACGACACAACGCTAACGGACCAGCGAACGGATCGGAATCGCGGCAGGATACGCGTATGCCCCGAACCCTAGTGTTCTTCCATGCTCATCCTGACGATGAGGCGCTGCTGACGTCAGGAACCATGGCACGTGCCGCCGCTGAAGGACAGCGCGTCGTACTAATCACCGCTACCAGCGGCGAGGCCGGGCTTGCCGCTCATAACCTTCAGGATCGCGGTTTGGCTGATGTCCGTGAGGAGGAGTTAGTTCGTTCCGCCCGGATGCTTGGCGTTCAGCGACTCGAACTGCTCCACTATGCCGATTCGGGATTGCACGGTGACCGAATCCCCACAGACGGAACCACAACGTTGTGTCAGACGCCAGTAGCTGAGATAGCGGCGGATGTAGCCAAGATCGTGGAGCAGGAGCGAGCCGACGTGCTCGTAACTTACGATGCCGCGGGCGGCTACGGACATCCTGACCACATTCGAGTACACGAAAGTGGACTGGCGGCTGCAACTCTGGCCGATACTCCACAAGTTTTTGCGGTAACCGCGCCAAGGGAACCTTTCGCCATCGGCGCCCGACTAGCCGATCGACTGTTACCACTTCCGGAGGACTTCAGTCTGGAACAGTTCGAAACTGCATTTACGCCGCGACGCAATATCAGTCACCGAGTTAATGTACGACGCTACGTAGATTTCAAACGTGCAGCACTCCGAGCCCATACCAGTCAGGCATCAGGAGCAGATATTCGGACGATATCTGCACTGCTGGATTTGCCTCGCCCCCTCTTCAGTCTGCTGTTGGGGACTGAGTTTTATCAACGGTTGCGCTGAACTCTGACACGGCGGAGATCGCTGCCGCCAACTTGTCCTCGGCGGACAACCAACAGATGCGATCATCGCGATGCAAGGTGCGCTGTTGTCGACGGGCTAGCCGTCGTGTGGCAGTCACGGTTTCCGCGACCCCGTTATCTCTGGACATATCACCAGCCAAAACGGCCATCGCTTGTTCGTACCCCACGGCTTTGCGCGCGGTTTCACCTTCAGCCAGCCCTTGTCGCATCATCGTTTCAGTCTCTTCCAGCAGACCACCAGCCCACATCGAGTCCGCGCGCAATGTAATTCGATCGTCTAGTTCCGGTCGTGGCAGATCAATGCCTAACCAAAGCGTGGGGCGCCATGCCTGCGGCGTGGGCAAACGCGCTGTGAATGAGCCAGTCAACCGGACCACCTCCAAAGCACGCACCACGCGACGAACATTTCGCGAATCAATCGCTGCTGCCGCTTCGGGGTCTCGCTCAGCCAGCTCTCGATGCAGCACCCCGCCACCCTCGCTTTCCGCGCGTGCCATCAGTTCCGCTCGCAGTGCCAAATCTTGGGGTGGTATCTCCAATACGTCACACAGCGCCCTCAGATATAACGGCGATCCGCCAACAACCACAACGCGTCGCCCTCGGGACCAAATTTCTTTCGCACGAGCACGTCCATGCCGTTGGTAGTCCGCCACCGTGGCAGTCTGCGTCACAGCCCATAGATCGAAGAGATGATGCGGCACCACTTGTCTTTCGGCGCTGCTGGGTTTCGCCGTACCGATATCCAGACCGCGGTAGCACTGCATCGCATCACCATTGATGATTTCCGCATCTATGCTTTCGGCGAGACGCAGCGAAAGCTCCGTCTTTCCGGCAGCGGTCGGCCCCGTCACCACAATAATTTGCTCCATAGGATCAGGGTTCGATTTCGTGTCGTTCCCGAGCATCACACTCCCATGATCCACTATTCTGGCTGAGACAAAATCACTCCTAGGAGGACAGCGCCCATGAGCAACCCTTCCGAGAACATCAAGGACAAGGCATCCGAACTTGCAGAGAAGGCTTCGGAGACCGCAGCAGGTCTTGGAGAGCAGGCTCAGCAGGCCGCAGGTCAGGCGGCAGCTTTCGTCGACGAAAAGACCGGTGGAAAAGCCACGGAACTTGCCGGCAAAGCTACCGAGATGGCGGGCAAGGCTGCAGAGAGCATCAATGATGCCAAGGACACCGCAGTTGCTGCGGCTACCGATGCTGTTTCTAAGGTCACTGGAAGCGATGACGACGGAGAAGATGCATAACTCGTCTAGATAGACGAGCCAGTCTGCTGCTCCCCAACTAAATATTCAACAGCACCGCTGGAGAGATCCGGCGGTGCTGTTCTGTGGAGGGGTATCCGATATATCCCTTTTCGACTCATGAACTACCGAACCTCTGGTATCCCGAGGCTGACTTGCTCCGGAACGTCTGTCGCGGGCACCGCGCAACCAGAGGTCGCCGGGGCCTGATCGATCAATCGAGTGGGCCCATCGGCCAACAGGTGGTGCGGGGCACCGCGCGTGACAACAGCGGCGACAATGTCTCCGGGTCCCACCGGTTCGGGTGGCGCGCTGAAGTGAACTAACCGATTGTCCGCGGCACGGCCAGTGAGTCGATCTCGATCGCGATCCTTCCTCCCTGAGGTGTCGGCGACCATGACCTCCAGCTCGCGACCTTCCAAGGCGCGATTTTCTGCCCATGCGATATCCGAGACCACCTCAGCTAGTCGCTGATATCGATCGGTCACCACCTCCGGTGGAACTTGATCGGCAAACTCTGCAGCAGGTGTACCTGGTCGGGGTGAGTATTGGAAGGTATAGGCATCGGCAAAACGAGCGTGACGAACAACGTCAAGCGTCGCGTTGAAATCTGTCTCCGTCTCACCCGGGAACCCCACAATGATGTCAGTGGTGATAGCGGCTTCCGGCATAGCGGAGCGTACCGAGTCAATAATGCCAAGATACTTATCCGCTCGGTACGAGCGACGCATCCTACGCAACACATCATCGGACCCGCTTTGCAACGGCATGTGCAGATGCGGCATGACCGCGGGTGTCTCGGCCATCGCTTCGATCACCGCCGTTGTGAAATCTCGAGGATGGGGGCTAGTGAACCGCACTCGCCGAATCCCAGGAACCGCGCCCACCGCACGCAATAGATCAGCAAAGGCAGCGCGCTCACCGAACTCCACCCCATACGCATTAACGTTTTGTCCCAGCAGGGTGATCTCTCGAACGCCTTGCTCCGCAAGAGCTTGAATCTCCGCCAATATGTCGCCAGGCCGACGATCACGCTCTCGTCCACGCAAAGCTGGAACAATGCAAAAAGTGCAGGTGTTGTTGCAGCCAACGCTGATGGCGACCCATGCAGAATGCGCAGATTCACGTCGCACGGGGAGATCTGATGGGAACGCCTGCAACGTCTCGGCGAACTCTGACTGCGATTCTCCCAGTCGCTCAGCTCGATCCAATAGGACTGGTAGAGCATCAATATTGTGTGTTCCCAGCACCACATCCACCCAAGGAGCGCGTTCCAAGATGGTGTCACGATCCTTCTGCGCCAAACACCCGGCCACAGCGATCCGCATTTGTGGTTCGTTACGTTTTCGTTCCGCCAACTGCCCCAAGTTTCCGTAGAGCTTATTGTCGGCGTTCTCTCGAACTGCGCAGGTGTTGATGACCACTAAGTCAGCGTCACCGATGTCAGGAGCCGCGACATACCCCACACCCTCCAACAATCCCGCCATTCGTTCCGAGTCGTGAACATTCATTTGGCAGCCCAACGTACGCACGGCATACGTGCGTTCCTGCCTGAGAGCGGCTGATGTTGTCATAGTCGTTACTCGTATCCCCAGTTTCGGTACCGCTCTAGGGTAAGCCGCATTCGGCACCGGCCCAACCTACGGGCGCTTACTTCCCCAGCCAAGACCCTCTTGCGACGGCTTGAGTTCTACTTCCCGGACGCCTCAGTCGTCTCGGACCAGGTCGTAGCTCTGTTGCGCGATTGCGTACTCCTCGTCGGTAGGGATCACAAGAATAGTCACCAGAGACCCGGGAGCAGAAATGCGTTGAATCCCAGAGCCAGCGTTGGCATTCGCGGCTTCGTCAAACTCGATACCGAAGCCTTGTAGGTCACGACATACAGCCGATCGAACCCACGGATTGTGTTCCCCGATCCCCGCAGTAAAAATGACTGCATCGACCCGGCCAAGAATAAAAGAATAGGCGCCCAAATATTTGCGCAGGCGGTGTGCCATGACTTCCCGCGCCAACTCGGCCGACTCATCGCCCGCGGCGGCTCGCTCTGAAATCTGACGCATATCGTTTTCGCCACACAGACCTTTCAACCCACTGTCACGGTTAAGCAGGTTGTCCACCGACTGAGCGTCCCACCCGGCACTGTGCAACATCATGGGTATCGACGGATCAATATCTCCACTGCGGGTCCCCATCACCAAGCCCTCCAACGGAGTTACTCCCATGGATGTATCCACACTGCGTCCACCCCGAATGGCACAAGCACTCGCGCCATTACCCAAGTGCAAACTTACGAGGTTGAGATCGGATGGGTCCTTTCCCAAATACTCGGCAGCTTGAGCTGCCACATATTGATGAGAAGTCCCGTGGAATCCATACCGTCTAATAGAGAAATCACGAGCGACCTTACGATCGATGGCGTACTCGCGCGCAGCAGCCGGCATCGTCGCATGGAAAGCCGTGTCAAACACTGCGACGTGGGGAATATCCGGGTACTGCGAGCCCGCAGCAGCTATCCCCACCAACGCGCCGGGATTATGTAACGGAGCTAGGGGTACACATGCCGCTATCTGAGCCACAACCGCTTCATCGATAACAGTGGGCTGGGTTAACTCATCGCCGCCGTGCACCACTCGATGACCGACCGCAATCGGCTGTGGTTGACCATCCTCGATCATCAGGTCCCGAGCCACAGCAAAAGCAGCTCCATGATCAGGAATCGAATCCTCAACCTGTCGTTCCTGGCTCCCCGCGTAGTGCGCCGAGGACCCGGTCTCACCGATGCGCTCAACTACGCCTTCCGCAGCACGTTGTCCGGTCATCGCATCCACCAAAGCGAACTTCAGCGAGGACGATCCCGCATTGACTACCAGGACCAGTCCCATAGTTCAGCCATCCTCATGTAGACGTTGCGCCTGTATGGCGGTGATGACGACAGTGTTGACGATGTCGTCCACCGTTGCACCACGGCTGAGATCATTGACGGGCAGTCGTAGGCCTTGAAGTACCGGGCCTACCGCCATCGCTCCGCCTGAGCGCTGCACCGCTTTGTATGTGTTATTACCCGTATTTAGGTCGGGAAAAATCAAAACCGTGGCCCGACCGGCAACCTCGGAGCCGGGCAGTTTCGCACGCGCCACCTGTGGATCGACCGCAGCATCGAACTGGATCGGCCCCTCTACTAAGAGCGAGGGTTCCCGTTCACGGACCATGGCAGTCGCTTGAGTCACCTTTTCCACATCAGCACCTACTCCTGAGGAACCCGTTGAGTACGACAACATGGCAACCCGAGGATCAATGCCGAAAGCTGCGGCGGTCGCTGCCGAACTCACCGCGATGTCAGCCAGCTGCTCAGCGTTTGGATGCGGTAAAACCGCACAATCACCGTAGACGAACACTCGCTCCGGCAAGACCATGAGAAAGACGCTGGAGACAACCGAAATATCCGGCGCAGTACGAATGATCTGCAACGCGGGTCGCACCGTATCAGCCGTTGTATGGGCGGCCCCACTGACCATTCCGCCGGCATCGCCCAGCTGAACCATGAGGGTGCCAAACCAGGTTGGATCCGCGGCCAAATCCCAAGCAGTCTCAGCCGACATTCCTTTGTGAGCTCGAAGGCGTTGAATCTCATCGGCATATCGCTGTCTGTCCGAGGAGGTGCTGGGATTAATAAGATTGAGCCCAGCAAGATCTATACCCAGCCGCTCGGCTCGTTGCTGGATATCTTCTCGATCACCCAGCACCGTGAGTTCGGCCGCCTTACGTAACCGGATCCGCTGCGCCGCCAAGAGAATGCGGTCATCCTCCCCCTCCGGCAAGACTATGTGTTGCGGCACAGATCTCGCTTGAGCTACCAACCGCCGTTCAAACATAACGGGCGTCACTTGATCGGGACGGGTAGCAATCAGGCGATCCGCCAACTCATCAACCGCTACGCTTTCCTGAAACATTCGCAGGGCCAAATCCAGCCTCGCCTCGTCTCCACTTTCGAGAGTTCCTCGAGTGCGGGAAATGATATCGGCCGTCTCGAAGGTGTCTCGGTCGGTCAACATAATGGGAACCGAATCCGAGCCCGATCCATGGATAAATCCCAACATGATGGGGTCCGGCTGGTAGCCACCTGTAAGCAGTACCCCCGCTATCCGCGGTAGGTCTGACTCCATCCGCGAGGCTTGAGCCAGCAGCAACACATCGGAACGATCACCAGGGGCAATGACCAACGTATCTGGGGTCAACCGTTCGATGAGATGCGGCAGCGTCATCGCACCAATGATCACGTTACGAACGCCTCGTCCTAACGAGTCTTCATCGCCAGTCAGTTGCTCAGCGCCCAGTGCCGCAGTCAGATCGCTCACTGCCGGCCGTTCCAACTCTGGCAATTCCGGTAAGAACCACACCGGTGTGCCATCAGCCTGAGCAACGGCTTCGGCAATAGTTTGGCGCTCAGCATCTGGCACCCGGTTTACTACAAACCCGAAGAGAGTCACTTGATGTTCGGCCAGGCCTAGCCGGGCAGCATCCAACGCTGCGACAAGTTGCTGTGTCCCGTCATGCCGGGCCGGTACGACGACGACGGTCGCGGCCCCCAAGTTCGCAGCAATTTCGGCGTTCAAAGCGAACTCGAAAGCCGCGGAAGCCCCGGTAAAATCTGTACCTTCCACAATAACGACGTCGCATTCGCGGGCCAACTCTTCGTATCGCGTAAGAATGCGATGTACCAACTCCGGTGGGACGTGGTGCCCCACCCCACGAGTCGCCTGAGTCGTGACTCCAAAGGATTGCTCATAGGTCTGCGATAACTGGTAGCGGCGTCGCATCATTTCAATCTGGGCGTCGGGAGTTTCCGATGCAGCAATTACTGGTCGGAAATATCCGACATTGGCGGTTCGACTAGCCGCCGCCTCCACCGCACCCAAGCTCACCAGTGACTTCCCGCTACTGGGCGCCAGCGAGGTGATGTAAATGGCCGCGGTCATTAGGGCAAAACCCCTGCATGAGCCAGGGCCATTCGTAACAGTCGATCCCGGCCACCCACCATCTCAACGAGCACATCGGGACTGATGGCTTCGGTCGGGTCCAACCAAGCCAGTTCCAGAGCAGATTGCGTCGGCTCACAGTCACCAAAGACCGGAACGATGAAGGCCAACGAAACCGCCTGATGTCGCGAGTCGTAAAAACCCGTGACGCCGGGATCAGGAAAATACTCGACAACGGTGAACGGTTGCGGTGACACCGGCACTCGCGGCAGGGCCATCGGTCCGAGGTCTTTTTCTAGGTGACGAAGGAGCGCATCTCGGATTCGTTCACCTTTGTGCACCCGCCCGGATACCAGCGTTCGAGTAAGCATCCCGTCCTGTGTCGCTCGCAAGAGTAAGCCAACCTGACGCAAAACTCCGGCTTCGTCCACCCGGACCGGAATCGCATCCAAATAGACCAACGGAACTTGATCGCGGGCTCCCTGCATCTGGTCCGGAGACAGCCAACCTCCTTGAGGCTGGGTGATATCGGCCGACATAATTCTCCAATCCGAAAACGGTTAGCTGCTCTATCTCCCAGAAATCAAGAGAAGCGAGCGGGCGAGCACTAGGTTAGTGCCAAATAGCCCGCCCAGTGCTGCAGCAGCGGAAAGCAGAGAGTGCAAGCCGATGACCGCCGTGGATGAAACACCGCAAGACGTCGCCGGCAAGGCCAAGGGCATGACCTTATGGCCAGCGACGGCATTGGTGACTGGCACCATTATCGGGGCCGGAATCTTCACCCAGCCCACTTGGCTTGCCCAGTACGGTCCCATCAGTTTGGTCGGTTTCGCTCTGACCGCACTCGGCAGCGTCATGTTGGCACTTGTTTTTGCTCGGTTGGCTCGCCGCTCTCCGGAAGTCGGTGGCCCCTACGCTTTCGCGCGCGACGGATTCGGGAAATTCGTTGGCTTCCAGTCCGCCTGGACCTACTGGATTGGCGCCTGGGTTGCGGTCGGTGCCATCGCTTCATCTCTCGTCATTTATCTGGGAGTTCTCATCCCGGCAGTAACCGACAACGTCATCATCAGCGCGATTGTTGCCATCGGTGCGATTGCTCTCCTGACGGCGGTAAATAACCGGGGAGCCGTCACCGGGGCAAAGACCTCGTTGATTCTGACCATTCTGAAGGCAGTGCCGCTACTGCTCATCGGCACTATCGGGTTTATTGCCTTCGACTTTGACAATTTGGGTCCATTCAACGCCACCGATTTACCGTCATTTGAAGTACTGACCGCAGTCATGGCATACACGCTATTTTCGTTCATCGGCGTGGAGGCTGCCACGATCCCCGCTGATGACGTCCACGAACCGGATAAGACCATTCCCCGAGCGACTTTGATCGGAACTCTCGGTGCTGCAGCTGTCTACCTGTTGAGTACCACCGCTGTCTTTGGCGCTGTAGCCAACGCCGACCTACAGGCCAACGATGCAGCCTTCGCCATTGCTGCCGAAAATATGTTTGGTTCCTGGGCGGGTCCGGCGGTTGCGGTAGTTGCCGTGATCTCGTGTCTTGGAGCTATGAACGGTCTCATTCTCTTATCCGGCCAGATCCCTATGGCCGCCGAGTTTGATGGGCTCGCGCCCAAGCTCTTTGGAAAACTCAATGTCAACCGCGCACCATCTTCTGGTTTGGTCGTATCGGGAATCCTTGCGGCCATCGTGCTGGGGCTGCAATACGCAGGAGCGGGTCTCGGCGATGCAGTGGCAACGTTAGTTCTGGTCTCCGCGGTAGCCACGATGATCGCCTATGCCTTTTCGGCTGGGGCGGAGATCAAGTGGCTATTGGTAGATCGAGGCGAGGTTCCGGTTCTCCACATCGGACGGAAACTCCTCGTTGCTGGCCTAGCGTTGGCCTTCACCATTTTCGCTTTTTATGGCGGGGGTATGGAGGAGGTCTACTGGCTCTTCATGATTATCTTGCTGGGAATCCCGCTGTATCTATACATCCTTTGGCGCAGACAAGAAGAAGATAAGAAAGATCTGGAGGGCGAAGAGTCGGCTAACTCCAACATCTGAGTCAGCCGACTCTCGACTGGGATACCGCGTAACAGGCCACAGCAACCGCAGCCGCTACGTTGAGCGAGTCCACGCCACCACCCATCGGGATCCGCGCTTGTGCATCCATAGTGGTCAATGTGCTGTGCGCAAGACCCGGTCCCTCTGAACCCACAACTAGTGCCACGCATCGATCAGCCAGTGGAGAGAGCGCTTCCGCGAGCGCGGGCGCCGCTGGATCCGGAGTAAGCGCCAGAGTGACGAATCCAGTCAGGTCCATGGCATTCGGTATGCGCGTCCATGGCACTTGAAAGACAGTTCCCATCGAGACTCGAACGCTTCGTCGATATAACGGATCCGCACAGGTCGAAGTCACGAGAACCGCCCCGGCACCGAATCCGGCCGCAGACCGGAATGCCGCACCAACATTGGTGTGATCAACCAACCCATCTAGCACCACAATCCAGTCAGCGTTACTGACGACATCCGCTACCTCGAGCAACGGGCGTCGCCGCATGGCAGCCATAGGGCCTCGATGCATTCGGAAACCCGTCGTGGCAGTGATGACTGCCTCACTACCCACGTAGACCGGGACATCCGAGGGCAGCAGTGGAGTCAGATGTTCCAACCACTTGGATTCGGTGATGACTGCTTCCACCTCAAATCCCGCGGCCACCGCTCGTGAAATGACGGCAACTGACTCCGCCATAAAGAGTCCCTCTGCCGGCTCCCGTTTCGTACGTAATCGAACGTCCGTGAGGTTGGTGAACGCTTGAATACGGTCATCATCGGGATCCTCGACCGCAATCGTGTTCAGATGCAAATCTGCTACCTCAGGAACCGTTCTCTCCTGGACGGCCGAAAGCCCGGCCGAGTCCTTCCATCGCCGAACTAAGCTCCGCTGGAACAACCCATACCTTGTTGGCATCGCCATTGGCGATCTGCGGCAGCATCTGCAGGTACTGGTAAGCAAGCGTTTGATCATCGACATCGGACTCGTGGATGGCTGTAAAGACTCTTGCGATTGCCTCTGCCTCCGCTTCGGCCCTCAAGACCTGTGCCTTGGCATCACCTTCGGCGGACAAGATTTGCGATTCTCGCTGCCCCTGGGCAGTCAGAATCGCAGACTGCTTGGCGCCCTCTGCATTGAGGATTGCGGCACGTTTGTCGCGCTCAGCCTTCATCTGCTTTTCCATAGAATCTTGTACGGAGGGGGGAGGATCAATCGCCTTCAACTCCACTCGATTGACTCGGATTCCCCATTTCCCGGTGGCTTCATCCAGAACACCACGTAGCGCCATGTTGATCTCTTCACGGGAAGTAAGGGTTTGCTCCAGGTCCATGCCACCCACCACATTTCGCAAAGTGGTGACAGTCAGTTGCTCCACACCGTGGATGTAGTCGCTGATCTCATACGTTGCCGCACGAGGGTCGGTGACCTGGAAGTAGATGACAGAGTCAATCTGAACTACAAGGTTGTCCTCGGTAATAACCGGTTGGGGTGGGAAGCTGACAACCTGTTCACGCATATCAATAAGTGGTCGCATCCGATCAACGAACGGGATGATGATGCTCAGCCCCGGATTAAGCGTGCGTTGATAACGGCCCAGACGTTCCACAATCCCCGAGTGAGCCTGCCGAACAATTTTGATGGTCCTGCTCAGCACAATGAGCACCAAGATTGCCAGTAACAACCCAACTACTGCTCCTACAGTCATACGATCACCCTCCTCTGCACTTGTCAGCCGACAAGTGCGGTTGCGCCTTCAATGGATAAAACCTGCACCGAATCCCCCACCGGATATACCGAACTACCGTCGAAACTGCGAGCGGACCACACCTCACCCCGCAACTTCACCCGACCGTCGTGCCCATCGACATCTGCCAGGACCTCGGCATCAGCACCCACAAGCGCGGCTGTTCCGGAACGACTTTCGATGGGTTGTCTGATGTGTCGTCGAGCAACGGGACGAACGAGTCCCACCATCGCCGCGCTGGTGAGACCAAAAACCACCCAGGGTAGCCAATCGGATCCGGTCAGCACCGCTGTGCCCGCGCCCGCCAGAGCACCCACGCCGACCATGCCTAGCACTAATGTTCCCCCAGTAGAGAACTCAGCGATGCCGAGCACGACCGCTGCAATCAGCCACCACACCCATGGATCCATGTTCTTAGGCTACGGCTGTTACCGCGTCAGGGCACTAGAGCGGCGCGCGCATCTCGTAGGGCTGAATTCCGTTTAGGTGCCAAAAGCCCAAAATCTCGAAAAAACCTTGCTGACGAGTAGCGGAGTATCAAAGGCTTCCGTCAGGTATTCCTCTGTGATGACCGAATCAATCGGACCGTGGCGGAGGATCTTGCCATCACGAACCAAGACTGCGTGGGTGAAGCCGGCCGGGATCTCTTCTACGTGATGAGTGATCATCACCTGCACCGGGGCAGTGGGATCTTCCGCGACTGCTGATAACCGCCCTAACAAGTTCTCACGCGCTCCGACATCAAGCCCAGCCGCTGGTTCGTCCA
This sequence comes from Micrococcales bacterium, assembly GCA_002699445.1. Taxonomy (GTDB): domain Bacteria; phylum Actinomycetota; class Actinomycetes; order S36-B12. Next base: position 22,375 of record PAAU01000084.1, read on the forward strand.
TAAGTAAGAGTTCCGGGTTTGGAAACAACGCCCGAGCCAACAGCACCTTTTTCCGCTCTCCGTCTGACAAGGTTCCTATGCGACGACTCGAGAGTTCCGTCAAACCCATAAAGTGCAACAATTCGTCGCAGCGCTTGAGGTCAACGTCGTCATAGTCTTCCCAATACCGACCCGACACTGCCCAACCAGCAGTAATGATGCTGTCTGTCACGGTCTCGGAAGCTGGGATATTTTCCGAGGCTCGCGCCGAAAGCACGCCGATGAGTGGCCGCAAGTCAAAGACATCGACCAAGCCAAGCGACTGCCCCAATATTGAAACGGATCCCGCAGTCGGATGGAGCCGCGTAGACATGAGATCCAGCAAGGTTGTCTTACCTGCCCCGTTGGGGCCGAGGATGGCCCAACGCTCACCCGCCTTAATTTCGAGATCGACGTCAGACAGGATGGCTTTGCCTTCGCGATGAACGGAGGCTGATTCCAGCCGGATCACGGTGGTCACATTTCGCACCATACCTCTGGCTAGGGTTAAGCATGCCCATTGACGTGCGCCGCGCCGGATCTGCGGGTCAAACCGTGTGGTGGGTCAATGCCGCGTTGGCGCAAACTTGCTCTCCGGACGAAGCGGCCGACAAGCTCTCCGACCGATTTCATGGGCTCGGCGAAACACCGATCACGGGGGCCGCCATCATCGGAGCAATGCGGGCTCGGGGAATCGATCGGCTCGCCTTGGCCTTGGTCGAATCAGGTGATCCGTTGGGAGTCCCAGGTCCGGCACCAGTGACCCGAGAGGCCGTCGCTGCAGGCTTGGCCGCTGTCTCATCAGACGGCACCGTCACCATGATCCCGGCACCAGGTGAACCGCCTCTGGTTTGGCTGGCAGTACCTAGTTCACGCAGGATTGACCCCCTAGCCCAACTGGGCTCTGTGGGTGAGGCGCAATCACTGATGCGCGAGGGAATGCTCCAGATCAGCACCACCATGCCTGATTTGGAGCCCGACGAGTTGGCCTTGGCCGAGCTGACGGAATACCGCAGTTGGCTGGCCCCACTACCTCCACCCCACCTCCCCCCACGGGCGGCTCAGCTAGCGGAAGCAGCGCTACGGGTTTGGTGGTTGACCGGTGTCGCTCGCGACCTTTCTGAAAGACAAGGGCTCACTCTGTCACAACAGTTGCGGGAACTAAGGCCATTGGCCCGTCGGGCGGTTGCTGCGGCATTCAGCATTCCGCCGGAGCTTTCTTCGGTAGGGGACGCTGGCTAGCTGAGTGCTACGGGTCGGTATCGTGGGGCTGCCATGGAACCAGAATCTGCTCCCGAAAATCTACTGATAACCGTCAGCGGTCGTGATCGACCTGGGCTGACGGCTCGGATCTTCGATGCGCTCCAAGGCGAGGTATTGGACACCGAACAAACTGTAGTCTCCGGTCGGCTAGTGCAGCTCGTGCTGCTAGCGGCTACCCAGTTTCGCGAAGAAATCGGACGCAATCTCACGCAGCTCGCTACTGAGCTGGAACTCGATGTTGAAGTCACCCAGACAACGGAGGTTAGCTACGACCGGAATGAAGAGCGTCAACGGTTGGTGATGTTGGGAGCGCCCATGGACTCCCACGCCATCGCCGATATTGCCCGGGCAATTCGCGACTCGCATGGAAACATCGAAAGAATCGCTCGCATCGCGGCATATCCAGTGACCGCTATCGAATTAATCGTTCGGTCGCCCAACAACAATGAGCTACGTCGCGCCGCGGCCACGGTGGCCAACCACCGTGGCATCGACATCAGCGTCCAGCCGGTAACACTCGACCGACTGGGTCGACATCTCGTCGTTCTAGACGTGGACTCAACCCTGATACAGGACGAGGTCATTGAATTGCTCGCTCAGCACACTGGGACAGCAGACCAGGTAGCGCAGATAACTGAGCGCGCGATGCGCGGCGAACTCGACTTCCGATCTTCTCTCAACGAGCGTGCGGCGCTCCTAGCCGGTGCCGACGAATCAGTCTTGACTGAAGTCCGGGATCAGATTCGATTGACTCCCGGTGCTCGCACACTCTGTCGCACTCTTACTAGCCTCGGCCATGAGATCGCGTTGGTCAGCGGTGGCTTCACGGACGTCATCGCTCCGATCGCCCAGCGGCTGGGAGTCAATCACATTAGGGCCAATACGCTGGAAATTGAGAATGGAAAACTTACAGGTCGAGTTGTGGAACCAATCGTTGATCGCAGCGGTAAGGCCGTTGCCCTTCGAGAGATAGCGGCCGACGCTGGTATCCCGTTGACGCGCACTGTCGCGATCGGAGATGGCGCGAATGATCTGGACATGCTCGCCGCTGCTGGTCTCGGGGTCGCCTTCAACGCTAAACCGGTGCTCCAAGAAGCCGCAGACGCTTCGGTCAATGTGCCATTTTTAGACTCAGTACTGTTTTTAATGGGCCTTTCACGGGAAGAAATCGAGTCCGCGCAGGCGATGCATGGCGAGGACAGTTAGCCACGGGGCGCCTGGAAGTCAATCAAGATCCCTTCACCTGGTCTGGTGGCGGACCAATGATTTTCCAGCTCAATGACTGCCACCCCGGACGTAGGAAACTTGTGAGCCATCTCAGCCCGAGCCGCCCCATCCCCTGACCCAGCGAGTTCGCTGGCAAGTTCCTCACACCCAGGATTGTGACCAACAAGTGCGGCGATAGGCACTTCCTCGGGAAGTTCCTGGACCACGGCGAGTAGCTCACGCCAAGGAGCCGCGTAGAGGCGTTCCTGGAACGAGGCAACCGGTGGTTCGGGAAGCTGATCGGACAGCAGCTGCCACGTCTCTCGAGTTCGTCGAGCGGTAGAAACGATCGCACGGTGCGGGATCCACCCTTCTTCGACTAACCAGCTACCCACAGCAGGGGCATCCCGTTCACCGCGCGGACCCAACGGACGTTCATGGTCAGGCACACCTTCCGGCCAGTCGGACTTAGCGTGTCGAATAATCAGCAATCGGTGCATGGAATCAGCCTAGAAGTGTTCGCGGAACTAAGCGCGATCGGTAACTATCCGGCAGGATGCAGTAGTGGTCGATGTTTCTCTCGCTGATTGGGATTCCGCACCGTTACTCACGGCAGCGATAGACGCAGCAGCGGAGTGTGAACATGTAGATGTCCGCTTGGTCAGCACTCGAACAGTGGCGCAAAGTCGGCGGGACCATGTGGCCAAAGCAGATGTGGATCACAGCGAAGTCGCTCTCGGTGTTCGAGTCGTACGCGACGGATGCTGGGGTTTTGCGGCCACGGACAGACTGACTCCTATTGACGCGGCTCAAACGGCGAAGACTGCTGTCGCACTTGCCCACGCGTCCGCCGCCACTGCTACCGCTCCCGTCGAGCTGGCTCCCGAACCTCAGCACCAAGGCACGTGGCGCAGCGGCTTCGACATTGATCCCTTCTCCATCCCCTCGGAACAGCGGATGCAGTTCTTGGAATGGGGATCGAGTCAGTTACTCAAGCACCCCGCAGTGCACCATACGGATGCGTCCCTGATGGCTGTTGCCGAAACGGTGGCATACGCCGATTCTCACGGAACGTCTACTCGCCAACATCGAATTCGGCTGCAGGCAGACTTCACCGCCGTCCACCTCGACCCGAACGGACAATTCACCACGCTGACTACGACGGCACCACCGGTCGCACGTGGCTGGGAGTTCCTCGGCGACGGCAATGGAGTATGGCCTTGGCACCAAGAACTGTCCGAGCTGCCTGACTTACTCTCCGAGAAGGCAGCAGCACCCACAGTTGAGCCAGGTCGTCGGACCTTGGTTATCGATCCAACCAATCTCTGGCTCACCATTCACGAATCAGTCGCACATGCGACGGAACTGGATCGGATCTTGGGTTACGAGGCCAACTACGCCGGCACTTCCTTCGTCGCTCCCACTGATATTGGCCAGTTGCAGTATGGATCGTCGTTAATGAACGTCCAGGCTGATCGGACTGTCGATCACGGACTGTCGACAGTGGCTTGGGACGATGAAGGCGTTGCTGCGCAAGAGTGGCCGCTAATCACCAATGGTGTACTTGTCGGCGTTCAACTGGATCGCGCAATGGCTGCCGCGAACGGACTACCTCGGAGCAACGGATGCGCCTATGCGGACTCGGGCAGCCACACGCCACTGCAGCGCATGCCTAACATCAGCCTGATGCCTGACCCTGCGGGCGGCGATGTCGAGAAATTGATTGCCGGGGTTGATGATGGAATTTACGTGGTGGGAGACAACTCCTGGTCTATCGACATGCAACGCTACAACTTCCAATTCACCGGCCAGCAGTTCCATCGCATCAAGTCAGGCCGGCTAGCCGGCCAACTTCGGGATGTGGCGTATCAGGGCCGCACTCCCGATTTTTGGAGATCGATGGTTGCTGTCGGCGGCCCCCAAAGTTTCCTCTTGGCCGGAGCGCTCAACTGTGGCAAGGGACAGCCAGGTCAGAGTGCCCCGGTGTCCCACGGAACCCCTGCTGCAGTATTCGAGAACGTGAATATCCTCAACAGCCGCGAGGAGGCTGGCTCATGATGCGGCCGCAACAGATCGTTGAGGTCGCACTCAGACAAGCCCAGAACGAGCAGTTGGCCGTCCTTGTCGAGGACTCCAGCGAGGTGAACCTCCGTTGGGCCAACAGCAGTCTGACGACAAACGGTCTGGTTCAAGGCCAGCATGTCGATATCGTCGCTTGTCCCATGACTTTTACATCCGGACGGACAGCAACGGTCTCGGGGCAGGTACGCGATGAATCAGACGTCGTGGACCTAGTCAGCAGGGCACGTCGCGCCGCGTCAGTCGCGGCGCCAGCCGAAGATGCCAACTTTTTTCCTGAGGGCCGTATCTCACCGGATTGGGATGAGACTCTGCCGGAAACGGGACCGGATCAGGTAACTCACTTGGCTGATGGACTTGGAGAACTCTTCGATCTCGGTACAGCTCAAGAAATAGCGCACTTCGGGTATGCGGAGCATCGCCTCGTGACCACCTTTCTCGGGACGACCTCCGGCAGTCGGTTGCGATTCACCCAGCCGGCTAGCCGGTTCGAGGACACGGCCAAGGACTCAACCGGGGCACGATCAGCATGGCACGGTGAAGCCGGTCACGATTTCGCCCAGATGGATCTGACCGCCATCGGGAAACTCCTCGCGCAGCGGCTTTCCTGGCAAGAGCGCACCGTAACGGTAGCCCCCGGGCGTCACACGGTCTTGCTAGCGCCCAGCGCCGTAGCTGATCTCATGATTGACATGTACTGGTCAGCCGACGCTGAATCAGCCGTAGAAGGCCGAAGTGCCTTCGCGAGTACCGACGGGGGCACTCGAGTAGGTGAAAGGCTTGGAAGTGAACTGACGCTGTCCAGTGATCCCCAAAATCCTGATCCATCCATGCGCTGTCCGGACTTTGACTCATCGGTCGCCGCCACCAGCACTTCTTCGCCATTCGACAATGGTGAGGGGCTACCAGCTAGCGAGTGGATCACCGACGGAGTACTACGACGGCTCCTTACCACTCGATATACCGCCCAGAAATCGGATCTCCCCTATGCGCCTCCAGTCGATAATCTCGAACTGCGGACCGCAGGAGGCCATGGCTCCTTAACCGACGTTGCCGCCCGCCTGAAAGATGGAGTCCTGATCACGTGTCTTTGGTACAACCGAATAGTTGACCCCACCACACTTCTTCTCACCGGACTAACCCGAGATGGTGTTTATTTCGTCCGAAATGGGGAAATTGTGGGTTCCTGTGGCAACTACCGGTTCAACGAATCGCCGGTTGGCCTACTGGGCCGTATTGTTGATTCGGGAGCAACGGAAAGAACACTCGCTCGAGAGATGGGTGACTATTTCAACCGCGCTGCCATGCCGCCCTTGGTGGTCGAGGGTTTCAACTTGTCCACCCAGAGCGACGCGACCTAGAGCAGGAGGCTAGATGACACTCCCAGCGGAGTCCACGGAACCACAGCCGCTGCCCCGTCGGGGCGATGACTCGGTGCACCGAGTCACGACGGCGCAAACCGGTCTGAGCCAAGAACAGCGCGCTCGAACACGTCGGTATCTGATTTCGATGAGCATCCGAACTCTCTGTTTCATCGCAGCGGTAGTGGCTGATGGATGGTTGCGGTGGGCCTTCCTCGCGGGCGCCGTCTTCCTCCCCTACATCGCGGTCATCATGGCCAACGCAGGTCGGGAGAATGACAAGTTCACTGGTCCCGAGCAGGTTCAACCATTGCCCATGGGGCAACTGGGGCCCGGTGAGATCATGACCGACGATAGACGGGAGTAGGCTCGCAGGATGCTGAACCTGCTGCGCAATCCTCGTTGGCAGGCCTTCACCGCGGCCGCTTTGATCGCCATTATCTCTTTTGGCCTGCTGAGCATGTGGCAATACAACCGTGCCGAAGAGGAGCGCATCGAGTTCAGCGCGATCGCTGAACGTCTTGATAGCTCACCTGCTGCGTTGTCTTATTCCGACGACAGCGATGCAGTTAATTGGCAACGAGTGCAAGTGACCGGCGAATACGATTCAGACGCGCAACTTCTTATCAGAAATCGACCGCAAAGTGGGAGCAACGGTTTTTGGGTCGCGACGCTGTTACGTACCGATGAAGGAGCCACTTGGGTGGTACGTGGCTGGATCCCCGCAGCGATCGGTAATCGAGAACCAGCGCCGACCGCACCCGCCGGTGTTATCACCGTTGACGGTTACGCGCGTACTCCTGACAACGCACCAGCGCGTAAGGCCGACGATGTGCCCATCGGGCAAGCCAGCGCGATGAATCCAGCCGGCTTGTCAGAAATTGTTGCTGGGCCGCAACCATCGGCTTGGTATGTGATCGCGGCCAACGATTCGAGTCTGACACCCGTACCGTTGCCTGAAGCAACTGACTCCCGCAACCTGTCCTACGCCGGTCAATGGCTGCTTTTTGCTGCGGTCGTGATTGGTGGCTGGTTCTTCTTTCTACGCCGAGAAGCAGCCGAGACTTCGGAAGAAATGAACCGGGCAAACTCCGCTGCCTCCGTCTAACGGTCGTTCTTTTCCGGGCTCACCATCTGATTGTGCTGAGGTGAAAACTGAGTTCGGTACAGCTCTGCATACAGGCCACCAGCCGCTAGCAAATCTGCGTGGTTGCCTCTCTCGATAATGCCGCCAGCCTCCACCACTAGAATTTCATCGGCTTCCCGGATCGTGCTCAATCGGTGGGCAATGACTACTGAGGTTCGTCCCGTTAGCGCCCTGGCAAGAGCACGCTGCACTGCAGCTTCGCTATCACTATCCAGATGAGCTGTAGCTTCGTCCAAGACCACAACCCGCGGTTGCTTCAGTAGTAGCCGAGCGATCGCTAGGCGCTGCTTCTCGCCGCCGGATAACCGATGGCCACGGTCCCCTACTACCGTGTCCATACCTTCCGGCAACTCTCTGATGAGGTCGGCGATTCGAGCATCTTCACAGGCTGCCCATACTTCCGGCAACTCGGCTTCGGGTCTGGCGTAGCGGAGGTTGGCCAAGATGGTGTCGTGGAAAAGGTGTGCGTCTTGAGTGACGACTCCGACCGTATTGTGAATGGACTCTTGCGTCAAAAAGCGGAGGTCTTCACCTCCGATCCGAACCTCGCCAGAATCAGGATCATAGAGCCGAGAAACTAGGGAAGTGATAGTTGTCTTGCCAGCGCCGGAGGGCCCGACGAGAGCCACCATCTTGCCTGGCGGCACGGTGAACGTCACGTCTCGCAAGGCTGGCGCCGCATTCGTCGATTCGACGGTCTTTTTGGCTACGGTTTCCAGAGACGCAAGTGACACATCTGTCGCTCGCGGATACGTGAACTGCACGTCCTGAAATTCCACTGAGGCTGGATTTTCTCGACTCAACATCTCAGCCTCAGAATCATCAGCCACCTGGGGCTTCAGATCTAGCACCTCGAAAACGCGATCGAATGACACCAACGCTGTCATCACATCGACTCGGACATTCGAAAGCGCAGTCAACGGCCCGTACAACTGTGCCAACAACCCAACGATCGCTAGCAGCGTACCGAGAGTAATGCTCTCACTGATCACAAAGTTGCCACCGAGGCCGTAGGCGATCGCAGTTGCTAGCGCAGCAACTAGCGTCAACGCAGTGAAGAAGTAACGGTTCGCCATGGCGATCCGCACTCCCAGATCTCGCACTCCCGCGGCTTTACCTCGATACACCTCGTCTTCCTCAGCCGGGCGACCATACAGCTTCACCAAGAGCGCACCAGCGACATTAAAACGTTCCGTCATCTGAGTACTCAAGTCTGCGTTTAGTTGCATTTGTTCTCGGGTCAGAACCTGCAACCGTCGCCCCATCCATCGAGCTGGCAACAGAAAAAGCGGCACCAAGACCAACGCTATAAGGGTGATCTGCCAGCTCAACCAAAACATAGTGAACAAAACAACGACCACAGAGATCAGGTTTCCCACGACACCGCTCAATGTGGACGTGAAAGCCTGCTGTGCCCCGATGACATCAGAGTTAAGGCGAGACACTAGGGCACCCGTCTGGGCTCTAGTGAAGAAAGCCAACGACTGACGCTGAACGTGATCAAAAACCTCGGCCCGAAGATGGAAAATCAACCCCTCGCCGATGCGCGCAGAAAGATATCGTCCCCACAGACCAATGCCTGCGTCGACGAGTGCCACCAAGCCAACGGCTACGGCTGTCATCGTCACAACCGTGCTGTTACTCACCGTGATGCCGTCATCAACGATTCGGCGAAACAGGAGGGGTTGGGCGACCGTGAGGAGTGATCCGATAACCAGGGTGATGAGAAAGAGCACTACCAGCGGCTTGAACGGCTTCCCGTAACGCAAGATGCGTCGCCACAGATCTTTGGGCAACTGCTCTCGTAAGACCGAACGATCGCGACTGTACGAACGCCAAGCAGAGACTCTGCTGGCGCCCGTTGGTCCCATACTCATAGGTAGCCCTCCTTGAAGTGCCGACCCAGCGTAAGACAACCTCTATGTTCTGTAACCTTGCGGCTAGCTGCCGCATTCCCCGGAAGCGACGTTAACTGCGCAGGCCGGCTAAGGTTCGCAGCCGACGAATTTGCACCAGTCGCTCTCGGTCCCGTTGCTCCCGCGGCGGCAGCGTCTCGGCAGATCGCAGCAACGTCTTGGTGTCCTGAGCGGTGCCTGGCACCGCCTCAACCAGACCAGTGCTTAGCTCTTCGCCCGCGGCAGCCAGGTCCTCGACCGGCACGACAGCTGCAGCTATCCCCGCGTCACGCGCTTCAGCTGCTTCCACCCAGCGAGTGGTAAGACAAATATGCATAGCTCGCTGGTAGCCCACGGTTCGGACCAGCCGCGATGTCCCCGTCAAATCCGGGACCAGACCGTACGCTGCTTCCCGCATACTGAAGCGCGCATCTTCGGCACACACCACCATGTCGCACGCTAGTGCCAACTGAAATCCTGCTCCAACGGCGTGGCCCTGAACCAAGGCTATGCTCACGAAGGGCCCATCGGTGAAGACCGAGAATCCATGCTGATATTGCGCGATGGTTGCGTCGATATCACTGTCAGGTGAAGCCACCAGATCGATCAGGGAGCCCTCGCCTGGGATACCTTCGGCAGTGAACATACGCCTGTCGAGTCCGGCGGAAAATGACTTTCCTTCGGCAGACAACAGAACGACAGCGACACCGGTCTCAGCTGCCTGCTCACCTGCTTGTTGGAGCCGCCGCCACAGCGCTGGAGTTTGCGCATTACGACTATCTGGTGCGCACAATGTGATGCGCATGAGTTGCCCATCACTCTCAACTCGAACGCCGTCGGCTTCTTTTGGCAGTTGATCCATAACCGTCATTCTGCCTAACGCTTGACTCCCGCCCGACTCCGGGTCGCACCACCGCGCCCCCGCAACTTCACACCGCTGTCGTTGAGAAGCCGATGGATGAAACCGTACGATCGATTCGTCTCGGTAGCCAACTCTCGGATGCTGGCCCCCGCCGCGTAGCGTTTCTTGAGTTCTTTGGCCAGTAGTTCCCGTTCAGTGCCGGTTATGCGTTTGCCCTTGGCGAGAGTCGTCACAGTTCCTCCACGGTCTCGCAATACCTTTCCCAGATACGCCCATCATTGTGGAAGTAGGGTGCGCGATGCACGGCGAGCAAGCGGGTTTAGCAAAGTCAGGCGAGAGCGACAAGGTCTGCGTAGTCGCGTCCCCAATGGTCTTCTACCCCATCGGGCAACAATAAGACCCGCTCTGGATTCAATGCCTCGACTGCACCTTCATCGTGGCTCACCAAGATTACGGCGCCTTCGTAGTCGCGCAGCGCAGCCAAGATCTCTTCTCGGCTCGCCGGGTCGAGGTTATTCGTAGGCTCGTCTAAGAGCAATACGTTTGCACCGGAGACTACTAACATTGCCAATGCTAATCGGGTCTTCTCGCCTCCCGACAAGACTCCGGCCGGTTTCTCCACATCATCACCAGAAAAGAGGAACGAGCCGAGAACATTGCGCGCCTGCTGCTCTGAGATGTCCTCCGATCCCGCCATCATGTTGGACAGCACGCTCGCGGAGGTATCCAGCTGCTCGTGTTCCTGGGCGTAGTACCCAAGCCGAAGGCCATGCCCCGGTTCGACTTGACCAGTGTCTGGATTATCTTCGCCGGCGAGAATCCGCAGCAACGTCGTCTTACCTGCACCGTTAAGCCCCAAAATGACGACACGAGATCCACGATCTATCGCCAAATCAACGTCTGTGAATACTTCGAGAGAACCATAATTCTTGCTCAACTCCGCCGCTGAGAGCGGAACCCGTCCGCAGGCTGCCGGGCGCGGTAGACGAATCTTTGCAACTCGATCAGCTTGGCGAACCTCAACCCCATCCAAGAGTCGATCGGCCCGCTTAAACATGCTTTGCGCCGCTCTGGCCTTTGTGGCTTTTGCTCGCATCCGCTCCGCTTGGTCCCTTAGCGCGTGCGCTTGGCGTTCATTGTTGGCCTGCTCTCGACGACGTCGTCGCTCGTCGAGTTCACGTTGCTTCAGGTATCGATCCCACCCGGTGTTGTAAAGCTCCAGAGCAGCTCGAGTAGCGTCCAAATGAAAAACTCGATTGACCGTTACAGATAGCAGCTCAACATCGTGACTGATCACCACAACCGAACCCTCAAAGGCCGCCAAGAACCCGCGCAACCAGACGACTGAGTCAGCATCAAGGTGGTTAGTGGGTTCGTCAAGAAGTAACGTCGGGGCGTCAGCAAAAAGAATTCGAGCTAACTCGACTCGGCGACGTTGACCACCGGACAGCGTATGAAGCGCCTGATCCAGCACTCGTTCAGGAAGGGCTAGGTTGCCCGCAATTGCATCGGCGCGTGAGGTTGCCGCATAGCCCCCCAGCCTGAGAAACTCCTCTTCAGCATTGCCGTACCGACGCATCGCTTTTTCTCGAGCTTCGTCATCTGCGCTGGCCATCCGCTTGGCAGCCTTATCCATCCGCTCCCGCGCCTCGTGAATACCTCGAGCGGACAGTATCCGATCTCGAGCAGATTGAGCCATATCTGGCGACCTGGGGTCCTGCGGAAGATAGCCGATGGCACCGGAGCGACGAACAGATCCAGAGGCAGGGTCGGCCTCACCTGCCAGAACCCGGGTCAGAGTCGTTTTTCCGGCACCGTTGCGACCGACAAGCCCGACTTTGTCACCAGGGCCCACCTGAAAATTGGTACCACCCAGCAGCAGCCGGGCGCCCGCGCGAAGTTCGAGTTCGTGAACAGCAATCATGAGTCTGCCCGACGTAATGCCGGATCAGACATTAAAGCCCAGAGCGCGCAATTGCTCACGGCCGTCGTCGGTGATCTTGTCGAGGCCCCACGGCGGCATCCATACCCAGTTGATGACGAACTCCGACACAAGGCTGTCCAGTGCCGCACGAGTCTGATCTTCGATCACATCCGTCAGGGGGCAGGCTGCCGAGGTTAGCGTCATGTCAATGATCGCTTTGTTCTCTTCATCCACATTGGCGCCATAGATGAGCCCTAAGTCCACGACGTTGATGCCGAGTTCGGGATCCACTACATCGTGTAGCGCTTCCATGACGTCGTCGACGGTCGCAACTGTCTGTTCAGTCATACTTTCTCCCTCATTGGCGACCCCTCGGGGCCTTGAATTTGCTCTACCGCGTCCCGCAAGGCCATCCAGGCCAGGAGGGCGCATTTCACCCGAGCTGGATACTGGGCGACCCCAACGAATGCGGTAAGGTCACCGAGCTTGTCTTCGTCCGGCTCCGCTTGCCCCTTGGAATGCATTAACTCTACAAAACTGTCCAAGATTTCAAAGGCTTCAGATACCGGACGCCCCACGACCTCGTCGTAGAGGATGGATGCGCTTGCCTGCGAAATGGAACAACCCTGATTGTCATATGACACGTCCACTACAACAGGATCGTCACCATCGTCGAGCTGAACTCTTAGGGTGATTTCGTCACCACAAGTCGGGTTTACATGTGACACCTGTGCCCCAAAAGGGTCTCGCAGTCCTTTACCTTCAGGATTGCGGTAGTGGTCCAGGATCACCTCCTGGTACATCGTTGCCATATCCATTACAGACCTCCGAATGTCAGACCGTGCCGAAAAACTGTTGGGCAGTGCGGATGGCCTCAACTAGGGCGGTCACATCATTCTCGTTGTTATACACGTAAAAGGTAGCTCTGGTGGTTGCGGGCACTTCGTAACGACGACATGTCGGCCACGCGCAATGGTGCCCGACTCGCACCGCTACACCGGCGTTGTCGAGTACTTGACCGAGATCGTGAGGATGAATGCCCTCGACGGTGAAAGAGATCGCACTACCTCGATCTACTAAATCGCGGGGACCAATGATCTCTAATCCCGGAATCTTTTCCAACTGGTCTAGTGCACTTCGAGTGAGTGCCACTTCATGATCGTGCACTGCCGTCATGCCTAGCTCATTCAAATAATCAACGGCTGCGTGAAGGCCAACCGCCTGAGAGACCATCGGAACGCCCGCTTCGAATCGCTGGGGCGGTTCAGCAAAGGTGGTTTCGGTCATCGACACCGTCTTGATCATCGACCCACCAGAGATAAACGGTGGCATATCGACAAGGAGTTCCCGCCGGCCCCAGAGACAACCGATTCCCATTGGCCCCAGCATCTTGTGTCCACTCCATGCCATGAAGTCGACATCCAGCGCAACCACGTCCACCGGCATATGCGGGACCGACTGGCAGGCATCAAGGAGAACCATTGCTCCAACCTGTCGAGCACGCTGCACGATCGGAGCCACCGGATTAATGGTCCCCAGCAGATTAGATTGATGAGTGAAAGACACCATGCGGGTGCGCGCCGTAATGATGGAATCAAGATCTGACAGATCCAGGCGGCCCTCGTCGGTCAACCCGATCCATTTCAACTCTGCACCAGTCTTGGCGCATAACTCTTGCCAGGGAATCAGATTGGCGTGGTGCTCCATTTCCGTCACTACTATTTCGTCCCCTTCGGCGAGAACAAAACGGTCGAGCTCAGGATCGACTGAATCACTGCGCGCGGCGAGCAACGTGGCATTGAGGAAACTGTAGGAGACCAGATTGATCGCCTCGGTAGCGTTCTTGGTGAAAACTAGGTCTCGAGCTTCCGCCCCCACAAAACCGGCGATGGCGGAGCGGGCCGCCTCATAGGCATCAGTGGCTTCCTCGGCCAGTTGGTGCGCCCCGCGATGTACCGCCGCGTTACTGCGCTCCAGGAACTTTCTCTCCGCGTCGAGGACTTGGGTGGGCTTCTGCGAGGTCGCTCCCGAGTCCAAATAAACCAATGGCTTCTCGTTGCGCACCGTACGGCTCAGGATCGGAAAATCCGACCTGATCGCTGCGACATCGAGTTGACCCATCAGACGGGCTCCCTGGTGAACTGCTCGTAGCCTTCCGACTCAATCTGCTCGGCTAGTTCGGCGCCACCTTCGGCGACGATGCGTCCATCAAGGAAAACATGGACGAACTCAGGCTTGACGTACCGCAAGATTCGAGTGAAGTGAGTGATCAACATGATTCCGGTGTCCCCAGTCTCTCTTGCGCGATTAATTCCTTCTGAGACCACGCGGAGTGCGTCGACGTCTAGACCCGAGTCGGTCTCGTCTAGTACCGCAATGCGCGGCTTGAGAAGTTCTAGTTGAAGGATTTCAGCACGTTTACGCTCGCCACCGCTAAAGCCTTCATTAACATTGCGTTCCGCAAAGGTGGGATCGATGGACAAATCGGCCATAGCTCCCCGCATTTCCTTGAGCCACAAACGTAGTTTCGGCGCCTCGCCTCGCACTGCGGTTGCCGAGGTGCGTAAGAAGTTGGACATCGACACCCCCGGCACTTCGACTGGATACTGCATCGCGAGGAACAGGCCGGCCCGGGCGCGCTCGTCGACCGACATTTCCAGGATATTTTCCCCGTCCAACTCCACACTGCCTGAAGTCACCGCGTACTTCGGATGGCCAGCAATGGCGTAGGCCAACGTCGACTTTCCAGATCCGTTGGGGCCCATAATCGCGTGCGTTTCACCAGATCGGATGGTGAGCCCGACGCCCTTCAGGATTTCCTGTTGATCGCCCTCTGACTCCACACTGACGTGCAAGTTTTTGATTTCTAGGATGCTCATGACTCCCTCTCATTCGGCGGTGACAGAGAGACTGCCACCCGCTGGTTGCCCGCTTCTTCAATTAGGGCGGTTGTATAAACGTTCACGGGTTCCCACGCTGGCGGCTCGTCCGGCTCTCCGGTACGCAGGTCAAAGCTAGAGCCGTGCAACCAGCAGGAGATTTTTCCCGTTGGTTCCACCGTCCCCTCACTTAAGGGAATTTCAGCGTGCGAACATTTGTCGGCGACCGCATGAATCTCGTCTCCGACTCTGACCACCACAACCGGTTCACCGTCTACGACCGTGGCTCTTGGCTGGAGATCCTTTAAGTCCGCAACATCGCAGACTGGTACGTACCCACTCATGAGGACGCTCCGATGGATGCCAACTCCTTGTCAACAGCGGCCAACAGCGGTGCTTCTACTTCAGCTACACCAATTCGCCTGACAATGTCCGCAAAGAAACCCCGCACAACCAGGCGCCGTGCTTCGTCAGCGGAGATACCACGTGACTGGAGGTAGAAGAGTTGTTCGTCATCAAACCGTCCCGTCGCGGCGGCGTGACCTGCCCCGACGACCTCTCCAGTCTCGATCTCCAAGTTTGGGACCGAGTCTGCTCTTGCCCCGTCGGTAAGGACCAGGTTTCGGTTGGTTTCATAAGTGCTCGTACCCGTAGCTGCCGCTCGGATCAGCACATCACCGACCCAAACGCTATGGGCTTTGTCACCTGCCAACGCACCCTTGTAGACCACCTCGCTGCTGCAATCAGGCACTGAGTGATCGACAAAAAGTCGATGCTCTTGGTGGGAGCCACCCGCAGTGAAAAATGCACCCAGCAGTTCAACCGATCCGCCTGGAGCGTTATAGGTCACGTTGGTCGCCAACCGGACTAGATCGCCGCCTAGCGTCACCGCGACGCAACGTAGTGACGCGTCCCGGCCCAACTCCGCCTGAACGTTTCCGACTAGAACGCCGTCCTCATCCATCTGCTGTAAGACGGCCACCGTCGCGCGAGCGCCATCGGCCACCCGGATGGTGATGCCGCCGGCGTACGCGCCCGCGCCGCGGTGCTCCACAACAGTGGTCGAACTTGAATGCGAGCCACAATCAATGACGACCTGTCCGAAACTGTGCGGTTCTCCCTCGGCGTGGATTGAGGCCATGATCGGCTCAGCTACCTGCTCATTGGGAGCGACCGAGATCACAGCCGCTTTGTCAAAGTTCGCCCAAGCCTGGGCTGCCACTCGATCGGTGGGAGCAGCAGCCATTGCTAGCAGGGGGTCATCCCGGCCAACGACCGCAATATGAGCATCGGCCGCCTCGCCAACGACGTACCTGACACCACCTGTCGCATCGCTTTGCTGATGAAGGCCGCGCATACGCCGCATAGGCGTGAATCGCCACAACTCTTCTCGCCCTGACGGGACGACGAAGTCCGCCGGGTCGTACGAGGCGCGCTTCGGGCTTAGATCTACGGAAGGAGCGGTCATCCGACGGCCCCTTCCATTTGCAGCTCGATTAGCCGATTCAGTTCCAATGCATATTCCATGGGCAGTTCTCTCGCGATCGGCTCGATGAAACCACGCACGATCATTGCCATCGCTTCATCTTCAGGGATGCCGCGTGATTGCAAGTAGAACAACTGGTCTTCACTCACCTTGCTCACTGTGGCTTCGTGCCCCATAGACACGTCATCAGTGCGGATGTCGTTGTAGGGATAGGTATCGGAGCGACTCTCGTCGTCCACAAGCAAGGCGTCGCAACGCACAGTGCTTGCCGACCCCGTGGCCTGTCCCTGTACCTGAACGAGTCCGCGGTAAGAAGACCGACCGCCACCACGTGCGACTGACTTGCTGATAACTGACGAGGAGGTATTCGGTGCCGCGTGCACCATCTTGGCCCCTGCATCCTGATGCTGATCCGGGCCCGCGAAGGCGACCGACAGGGTCTCACCCTTTGCATGCTCGCCCATTAGCCAGACCGCTGGGTACTTCATGGTGACCTTGGATCCAAGGTTGCCGTCAACCCACTCCATAGTTGCACCCTTATGGGCGGTGGCTCGTTTCGTCACCAAGTTATAGACGTTGGTCGACCAGTTTTGAATGGTCGTGTACCGGCAGCGAGCTCCATCACGAACGATGATCTCCACTACCGCGGAGTGCAGCGAGTCGGTGCTGTAGATCGGAGCAGTACATCCCTCGACGTAGTGCACGTAGGCTCCCTCGTCGACCAAGATCAGGGTGCGTTCGAACTGACCCATGTTCTCAGTGTTGATGCGGAAGTACGCCTGCAACGGAATCTCAACCTGCACATTTTTCGGTACATAGATGAACGAGCCGCCAGACCAAACCGCAGTATTTAGCGCTGCGAACTTGTTGTCTCCGGCGGGGATGACCGACCCGAAGTATTCCTTGAATAAGTCTTCGTGTTCCTTCAAACCAGTGTCAGTGTCAAGGAAGAGAACGCCTTGCTCTTCGAGGTCTTCGCGAATCTTGTGGTAGACCACTTCGCTCTCGTATTGGGCCGCTACACCGGCAACCAGACGTTGCTTTTCGGCCTCAGGGATACCGAGCTTGTCGTAGGTGTTCTTGATGTCATCGGGCAGATCTTCCCAAGACGCTGCCTGCTTCTCGGTTGATCGCACAAAGTACTTGATGTTGTCGAAGTCGATACCGGAGAGGTCAGCTCCCCAGGTCGGCATCGGCTGCTTTTCAAAGAGACGAAGGCCCTTCAAGCGCATTTGCAACATCCAATCGGGCTCGTTCTTTTTTGCGCTGATGTCTCGAACAACGTCTTCATTCAGGCCACGACGAGCGGTAGAACCCGCATCGTCGCTGTCACTCCACCCGAAGTCGTAGTTTCCTAGGCCTTCGAGCTGGTCGGTAGGGTTAGTCATGACGAGATCCTCTCTACAGGTTTTCTGGAACTAAGTTCTGTGGCACTCACTACAGCTGTGCAGATACCGTCGCCGTGGGCGATGGTGGCGAGCCGGGTGACGTTGGCTCCCAAGAGCCGGGAAAAGACTGTCGCCTCCGCCTCGCATAGTTGGGGAAACTCCGCCGCCACGTGGGCGACAGGACAATTGTGTTGGCAGATCTGCAGTGTTCCCAGACCCGCCACGGGAAGTTGGGTTTCCGTTACCGAAGCAGCATATCCGTCTTCCGCGAGGGCATCAGCCAGCGCCTGCACCCGGGTGGGCATATTCGACTTCTCATCGAGCAGCGGCAGGTATCTGCGCTCCATCTCCTCAGCCCTACGATCCGCAAACGTAGTGACTGCCTCATCGCCACCGCTCTCGCGCAGAAATCGCAACAAGGAAACCGCTAAATCATCGTAACTTTGCTCAAAAAGGTCTCGTCCGTTCTCCGAGATGGAGTAAATCCGCGGTGGGCGCCCCCGCCCACGGGTGGGGGCGGGCCCAAATGCTGGTCGCTCTCCCGATTCCACGATCCCGTCGGCTGTCAAGGTATCCAGATGACGTCGAATCCCCGCCGCGGTCATCTCCAACCGATCAGCCAGCTCCGGCGCTGTGGCCGGGCCGTCTTCGAGCAGTGACCGAATCACTCGGCGGCCTGCCTCTGTTGGGGTTTTCACAACACTATTGTTGCGTAAATATACGGCTGCGCAACAGGCCCCCCTGAGATCCTTGCCACAGCGCACATGCCGCCTGCCGAGAGGGTTCGTACACTGAGGGGGTGAATAACGGTGCAGCTGCAATCCTCTTGGAGGATGTCGGCAAGGCTTTTGGCGACAAAATTGCCCTCAAAGAGCTCAATTTGGCTGCACCTGCTGGTCGAATAACGGGCTTGCTGGGACCTAATGGAGCGGGGAAAACCACGGCATTAGAGATCTGTGCTGGGTTGCGTCCTGCATCTTCTGGTCACGTAAGGGTCCTAGGAACTAACCCATGGCAGGCGGGGGCTGGCCATCGGGCCCAGGTAGGCGTGATGCTGCAGTCAGGTGGAATTTGGTCTGGGGCATCAGCGGAACAGGCGGTTACGCAAGTAGCACGGCTGCATCGCAACCCCATCGACCCTCAGCACCTACTCGGCAAGGTGCACCTCGATCATGTCGGCCGAACCCCCTATCGGCGTCTCAGCGGCGGTGAACAGCAGCGAGTTAAGTTAGCGTGCGCCATCGTCGGGCGCCCCCGGTTAGCAATTCTCGATGAGCCCAGTTCCGGGCTCGACCCAGGCACCCGCCGAGATATTTGGCAGCTCATTCGCGGCCTTCGCGAGGCCGGCACCACGGTTGTTCTTTCTACCCACGCGTTGGAGGAAGCAGAAGAGTTGTCTGACTGGATTGTGATTATGGACAACGGTCGCTGTGTCGCCAGCGGTACTACCCGTGATCTCACCTCTGACCCAGACAGCCAAACGCTGCGCTTTCGAGCCTCGGCTCATCTGAACCGCGCCGCCCTGCTGCGAGCCCTGCCCACCGGTTTTGAACTATCTGAAGACACCCCGGGGCAGTATCGTCTCTCCGGCTCTGAAATCTCGCCGACAATCATCGCATCGGTAACCGCATGGTGTGCGGAGCATGGGGTTCTTGCCGCAGAGATGACGGTATCTCGACGGAACTTGGAACAGGTCTTCCTCGAGGTCACTGCCCAGACTCAACAGGCGACATCATGAGAGCTTCCACTCAAGGGCCTGCGAGCCCCGCGACCATCGTCAGGTCCCAGGCGGGTTTGGAATGGCGATTGATGATGGCTAATGGGGAACAGATTCTGCTGACCCTCATCATTCCGGTAGTACTGCTAGTCGGGCTTTCGCTGACCGAATTTGTTTCACTGGATGCTGATTCACGAATTGGACGCCTAGAAATTTTGGTACCCGGCGTAGTAGCACTAGCCGTTATGTCCAGCGCATTCACCGCTTTGGCTATTTCAACCGGCTTTGACCGGCGGTCGGAAGCTATAAAGTTTCTCGGCACGACGCCGTTGTCGCGGACCGGACTGTTGATGGCAAAGACCATCGCAGTTCTGGGCGTCTTGGTAGTTCAGCTGTCGGTCATTTTCGCCACAGCGTTGCTGCTGGGATGGCGCGCAGATGGCACGGTGCTACTTGCCGTCCCACTTATCGTGTTGGGCACATTGGCATTCGCGGCACTTGGTCTCGCGTTGGCGGGCGTACTGCGAGCAGAAGCAACCCTCGCAGCCGCTAACGCTGTTTATGTCTTGCTGCTCCTGGGCGGCGGGGTCATCGTGCCTAGCAGCGATTTCCCTGAACCCTGGAGTGGACTGGTTAGTGCATTGCCTTCGGCGGCCCTAGCAGACGGGCTACGACAAACTATGTCTGCGATGCCATCCCCGGCGACCCTTCTTGGCTGCAGTGCGATTCTCCTGTTCTGGGCTGTTGTAGGTGGCCTGGTAGTTCGGAAGTGGTTCAAGTGGACCTCTTGAAAGATCAGATGTTGCCCAATGCGCGCGATCTGGGCGGGTTCACCGCGGGTACGGAGTCGACAGTGACCTACGGGAAAATCTTTCGTTCATCGGCGCCAGTGGTCCCGGCACACGCCAACGCCATCGAACTCGCCGGTGTGAAGACCGTCATGGACCTCCGGACTGATGCCGAGCGAACTGGCCGACCCCTGGTGGTCCCGGCTTCCGCGACAGTGACGCATCTGGACATCCTGGCCGACGAACCAGATAACGCCCCCGTTTCACTGGGTCGACTCGCAGCGGGAAAACCGCCGATCGCACCCGACGATATGAGTCCCACGATTATGCGCGAAACCATGGCTGCCGGATATCGAACCTTCGTCCTCTTGCCTGGCGCTCAACAGCGCTACGGGGAACTGCTGCGTGGGCTGTTGGAGGCTGACTCCACACCGGTACTCGTCCACTGCACCGCAGGTAAGGACCGCACCGGATGGGCGGTTGCGCTCATCTTATTGACCCTGGGCGTGCACTATGACGATGTGATGACCGACTATCTCGATAGCGCATCGCAAATGTCAGAGATATTTGCGACCGCTCGCGCCAAAGTTTTGGAGCACGGTGGCGATCTCGATACCCTCGAGATGGCTCTTACAGTCCTACCGGAATATCTCGATACCGCTCACGACACAATGCTTTCGGAGTATGGCACCCTGGACAGCTACTTGGTGCAAGGACTGGGGCTGGATCGAGACTATCGAGAGCAGCTGCAAGAACGAATGCTCAGACCCGCCACGTTCGATAACCCAGGCCAGCCGCGAAAGGTGGCGCCGTGACTGTTCTACCCCCCCTGGATGCCCCGGCAACGAGCACGATCGCACCTCGCTGGCTCCTCAATATTTTCCGTGCCAACTTGGTCGCACAAATCGGAATCGTGCTGACTGGCGGGATGGTTCGGCTCACTGGTTCTGGTCTGGGTTGCCCCACCTGGCCGGAGTGCGTTGATGGATCTCTGCTCCCCACAGCGCGACAGGAAGAGTCTTGGCACAAACTGATCGAGTTTGGAAATCGGACGCTTACGTTTCTTTTGGCGATCTTGGCGATCGCGGCCATCATCGGCGCCCTGGTGTGGAATAGGAGAAACAAGCGCGCGGGGTCTGACAGTCGACGATCAATCGTTCTGCTCGCGGCAGTCCCTCTCATCGGTACCGCGGTTCAGGCCGTTCTCGGAGGCATAACCGTGTTGACCGGTCTGCATCCAGCAGTCGTAGCCGGTCACTTCCTGGTCTCCATCGGCATCATCGCTGGCGTGACTGTTTTGGTTGACCGAGCTCATGACCCCGGCGACCAACCCGTGGTCCCGTTGGTTCATGGCATTGTCCGTGGGCTTGCAAGCGGCCTCATCGCGCTCGCATTTGTGATCATCACGTTAGGGACCGTAGTAACGGGGAGTGGACCCAACTCAGGTGATGCGGACGTCAGTACCCGCTTTGGTATTGATCAACGCATGGCCGCTTGGATGCACGCCGATACGGTTTTCCTGTTCGTCGGATTGCTGATTGGGCTTTTGATTGCTTTGCATCTGGTTGATGCCCCCAAAGCGGCACTGAGACGCGCTTGGATTCTGGCTGTTCTGACGGTTGCCAATGGCTCGCTGGGATATTTACAGCTCGCTACCGGACTTCCCTGGCTCGTGGTCGGGATGCACATGCTGCTGGCTTGTCTCGTATGGGTGACCGTCATTCGCCTTCGCTTAGCTATGCGGAGCCGTGGCATCAACACAAACGACAACGACCAAGCAACAGCCGCATCGGTCCAGGCCGCTGAAAGCCTGAACTAATCCACTACGTAAAACCATCTAGTGCGCCCCGATTCCTGCCCGCTCTGGGGCAACCGCACGAATAGAAGGTGGTGCTTCGGTGACTATTAAGACTAGGGCCGATAGGGCAAAGACCCGATCGCAAGCCGGTGCTACTCAGTCTATGGCTGCTGATTTTCCAGTCGACAAGGTGTGTAGCCAGTTACGGACGGTCTCGAATCGATTCCGATCGCCCGGCAAGAGATAAGCGTGGAGGCCTAGCCACATGGTGAAAGCAGCCATCCCGGTCACAACGTGATGGTTCCGGCCTATCTCCACTACAGCAGCCCGACAGCGGACCATGGCCATATCCCCCATATCGCGGTAACTGAAATCCGTCGATTCCTTACCGTCTCGCTGCTGCTTAATCGATTTGCCGACGAACAAGCCTTGCTGCTTCGCCACAGACCCAAGCTGAGGGAGCACATCGTCGGGGACGATAGCCATATCGCCAACGCAATAGATATTTTCGTAATCCGGCAGCGTCATATTGGGCTGGACAACAAATCTGCCCCCATGACCTTGCTCAGGCGCAGGCTGGAGTTCTGGTGCGTTGGGCGTGAGGCCGCCGGCCCAGATAGTGATGTGAGATGGCAACGAAGTGCCGTCTTCGAGATTTACTCCATCCTCAGTGACTTCGACGACCCGCTTTCCCAAGTGCAGGGTTACACCAGCCTTGGTCAAGGTCTCCGCAGCAAACTCTTGCCCCTCTTCAGACATACTCGCTAAAAGGGCATCCCCCAAGTCAACAATGTGTAGATCCACCGTCCACTCTCCCGAGTCCGGAAAGGTTCTCGGAAGCACTCGAGTGAAGACATCGAGGATGGCGCCCGTGATCTCCACTCCGGTGGCGCCCCCACCAACCACAACCACCTTGATGTCGTCGCTCCGGTTCATCCCAATCTCGCGTAGTTTTGCTTTGATAGCCTTCGCGTCTGCCCCGGTGTAGAGCGGGAATGAATGATCCGCAGCACCGGGAATACCAAAAAAGTTGACGGCGGCCCCAGTTGCTAAGACTAAATAGTCAGACACCACTTGCTGCCCATCAGCCAGCGTGACTACCTGATTCTCCAGATCTATCGAAGTCACCGTTTGCGGTATCGACGAGACCAGTTCAATATCGGCTAAATCGAAATCAAGGTTGTCTGGGTCGATGAGCCCAGTAGCCGCCTGGTAAAGCAACGGTTGGAAGGTTTGATAGCCGCTCGAATCGATCAAAGTCACTGGAATTTTTCGACGAGTGAGCTCGCGTGCCGCGTAGTAGCCGCCAAAGCCACCCCCGACGATGACTATTTCTCGATGGATCTGCGCCACCAGCGCCTCCTACTCGTATCGTGGGGCCTTGAGTCTAGGTGCGGACCGGCCACGTCGCCAGCGCGTCTCCCGAAGCGGAGACACTATTTAGCAGAGTCAGACGCCTCTGCTGCCGCCCGCAACGACTTTCGCAAGAGCGCTGGAACCAGAACAGCGGCTACGACGCTTACCGCGAGGAAGAAGATTTCCAACGGGACCGATCCAAGAGCATGACCCCAAATCAAGGTCCCGATTGGAGCCCCTAGGCCAGTTACTAACATGTAGGCCGCCAGAAACTCGCTCTCTTGCTCTTCTGTCGCGTCGGCTGTGGCACTTTCATAGAGAAAGGAGGACACGCTAAAGAAGACAGCACCAAAAACGAATACGCACAAAATCAGGAGGAGTAGATCGGGGCCGTCGGGCAATAGCACCAAAGTGCTCAGTGCCAAGACCGCGATCGCCGTTATCTGAACCCCACGGGTAGCAGCGACTAACGGGACCCGCCGAAGTTCTAATCGACGCACAACAATCGGAGTCAGCACTTGTCCCAGCGCCAGCAGTGTGAAGACTAAGCCCGCTTTTGCGGACTCACCATGACCCAAGTGATTCAAAATGGGGACCACCATGGTGACCAAAGGTCCCAAGAGGATCGCGGAGGCAACTCCCAACCAGGCGGCAGAACGCAGTATCGATGAACTCCTCATGCATGTAAATAGGTTTCGCCATGGCTTCTGCACCGCCCGGGGTTTTTGGAGTGGCTTCTCAGGAGGGCGGAAAAAGAGATACAAAATAACTGGCACTCCTAATATTGCCCCAAAGAAAAATAGGGGTTCCGCGCCGATGCGGCTGGTAGCGAAGCCGGCTACTAAAGCGCCGATGGCGGCAGCGGCACCGCGATATCTGCGACTCGTCGCGGTGGCGTCATCGAGAGACCAACCCGAGTAGTGCACGAGAAGTGTGGGAGTTAGTGGCTTCAGCAGTCCGCGGAAGCAGCCGATCATCACAGCGTAGACAAAGAATACGGCCAGTTCCGGGCCTATTATTATCAACGCTACGCCTGTGAAAGCCTTGGTCACAACAAGCGCAGTTCGAGCCCCGTAGAGCGTCGGTATCGATCCAAATCGTCGGGCAATCGCAGTCGCGTACGGGAGGATCAAGGAAGTCGCTACCAAATTCAGGGCAAAGACCAGCGCCGTGTTACGCGCGTTCTCTTGGAGCGAGTTTCCCACACTGGCTACAAGAATCGCCGTCGCTAGATAGGTCGCGGTGCCACCCAACGAAGCAGATGACGCTGCAAATAGATATCCGAGGAATCGAGGGTTAGGCCGCTTCTTTTCCGCTTTTTCACCGCTCGACGTGCTCTGTGCCACTTTCACCTACCTACGCGTTCATGTCTGAGATATCGCCGATTGCGGCGCTGATCCCGCTCTATCGAGAAGGATGTGGTACCTCATCTGCTCCCGACAACGATATTGCCATTAGCCGACAAAGGGGTCCAACCCAACAGCCAAGAAAAGGAGCGATAGGTAGGTAATGGAGCCGTGGAATAGTCTCATGGGCTGCGGTTGATCAAGCTTCACCTGACTTCGCAGTACGTACACTTGCCAAAGAAATCCAATACCCAAAAGCACCGCTGCTACAGAATAGAACCAGCTCATGCCAGCCACTGGGATAAGTAGGAGCGACGCGGCAATCATGGCCCACGAGTAACGCATGATTCGGACGACAACCCGTGAATCTTGCTGTACCACTGGCAACATCGGAACCGACGCCGCGGCATAATCGTCGCGGTACCGCATCGACAACGGCCAATAATGTGGTGGCGTCCAGAAGAACACAATCAGGAAGAGAACCAATGGTGCCCAGTCCAAGCCACCGGTGACCGCCGCCCACCCGATCAGCACCGGCATGCAGCCGGCAGCGCCACCCCAGACGATATTTTGTGGTGTTCGGCGCTTTAGCAGCAGCGTATAGCCGAAGACGTACATAGCAATCGCTGCGATTCCGAGAATAGCCGCTAACCAGTTGCTCGTCAGCCACAGCACTACCACCGCTAGAACAGACAGAACCCAGGCCAAAACCAAAGCGTTGCGTGGGGAAACCGTTCCAGCCACCAACGGGCGCTTACCGGTGCGATGCATGAGGGCATCAATATCTCGATCGAGAAAAGAGTTAAAAGTATTGGCTCCAGCCGCAGCCAACCCTCCGCCGAGCAAAGTACCCAGCGCTACGCCCAACGGCGGCCATCCATCAGCAGCCAGCAACATTGCGGGTACCGTGGTGACCAACAACAACTCGATAATCCGAGGCTTTGTCAGGGCCACGTAGTTCTTCAGCGTGCCCAACCGAGAGGTCGGAGCGGGAGCGGGTGTTTCGGCATCCGCATCGGGTCGCGGACGAACGGACTCGTCCGGGTCGATAGCTGACACCCGTTACTCCATTCACTAGACCGAAGATCCCGCAGCGGGACTTTCCCAGTCTATCTGCAAGGCCAGACGATCACCGAACGTCGTCGCCTGGAAAGCGACCAACACCAGGTTATCCAGGAAGCGGGCCATCTCAGCACGTGAACGATAGGCTTCCGGAGAATGTCCGGGCATCACCCGGCACGGGAAGGGAAGCAGCGTGAACCACAATCTGGAATGGTCCGAACTAGACGACAGGGCAGTCGCCACTGCCCGACTGCTCGCGGCAGATGCGGTACAAAAGACTGGCAACGGACACCCTGGAACCGCGATGAGCTTGGCTCCGGCTGCCTACTTGTTGTTTCAGAAGTATCTTCGTCACGATCCGTCAGACGCTAAGTGGTTGGGTCGGGATCGCTTTGTCTTGTCCGCCGGCCATTCCAGCCTGACTCTGTATATCCAACTCTTCCTTTCCGGATATGGCTTGGAGTTATCGGACCTGGAGGCCTTTCGCACCTGGGGAAGCCTGACTCCCGGGCACCCGGAATACGGCCATACTGTTGGAGTCGAGACTACGACCGGGCCGCTGGGACAGGGCCTAGCAACCGCGGTGGGTATGTCAATGGCCCAGCGCTACGAGCGGGGACTATTTGACCCGGACGCAGCCGAAGGAACCAGCCCATTCGACTACAACATTTGGGTCATCGCCGGGGACGGCTGCCTGGAGGAGGGCATTACGTCCGAGGCCTCCTCACTGGCCGGCACCCAGCAACTAGGCAATCTCACAGTGATTTGGGATGACAATCACATCTCCATCGAAGATGACACAGCCATCGCATTCAGCGAAAATCCCGTCGAACGCTATCGAGCCTACGGCTGGCACATTGAGGAAGTATCGCTCGGCGCTGATGGATCAGTAAACGTTGACGAACTGGCGGGCGCGCTCGCGGCCTGTCGGGCAGAAACCTCCCGACCCAGCTTTATTCGCTTGCGCACTGTCATTGGCTGGCCAGCCCCGACCAAGCAAAATACCTACAAAGCCCATGGCGCTGCGCTGGGAGCAGATGAAGTAGCCGCAACGAAGGAGATTCTCGGATTCGATCCCGACAAGTCTTTCCAGGTAGCGGATGAGGTTCTCGCTCACGCTCGAGAGGTAAAAACTCGCGGAGCCGCACTACATGCGGAATGGCAAAAAGGATTCGACGCCTGGCGTTCCGTAAATCCGGATCGTGCCGCACTACTCGATCGGATTCAATCCGGTGAACTACCCAAGATCGATCTTCCCGATTTCGAGGCAGGAAAATCCCTCGCTACCCGCAAAGCTTCCAGTGAAGTTATCCAAGCAATAGCCGCGGCTCTACCCGAATTCGTCGGTGGATCCGCTGATTTGGCAGAGAGCAACCTCACCACTATCGAAGGCGGCGGCTCCTTCCTACCCGACGATGTCGAGGTCAAGCCAGATTCACCATTCGCTGGACCCCACTCCCCCTACGGTCGGATTCTGCATTTCGGTGTCCGGGAACATGCGATGGGAGCTGCTGTTAACGGAATGGCCCTATCAGGTCTGTGTAAACCGTTCGGTGGGACCTTTTTGGTCTTTAGCGACTACATGCGCGGTGCCGTACGAGTCTCCGCGGTCATGAATATTCCGGCGACCTTTGTCTGGACGCACGACAGTGTCGGACTAGGTGAAGACGGTCCCACTCATCAGCCCATCGAGCATTTGTGGTCTTTGCGGCTGATCCCCAATCTCAATATCGTGCGACCGGCCGATGCCACCGAGACCGCAGCTGCTTGGCAAACCGTGATTGAGCGTGGCGAACCAGCTGGCATTGTGCTCACTCGACAGGGAGTACCGACTATCGACCGAAGTACCCACCCCGCAGCCGACAACGTGGCAAAAGGTGGCTACATCCTGGCCGACACCGATGGAACACCCGATGTTCTGCTCATTGCCACCGGGTCCGAGGTGAGCGTGGCAATGGAGGCGGCAACGGCTCTCGCCAACGAGGGCACCAAGGCACGAGTGATCTCGATGCCCTGTGTTGAGTGGTTCGAGGAGCAGGACGCCTCTTATCAAGAGACGGTGCTCCCCGCCAAGGTCACTGCTCGCGTTTCCGTTGAAGCTGGCACTACTGCCGGTTGGTGGAAGTTTGTTGGCACAAACGGACGCACAGTGGGGATTGATCATTTCGGAGCATCGGCGGATGGCGCACTGCTTATGAAGAAGTTTGGGATCACCGCTGAGGCTGTCGCGACGGCCGCTAAGGAATCGATCGCCAGCGCAAACGCCTCTTAGCTGCGGGAAACATCTGGATTCGGTGGGCAAACAGCCAGGTGGGTCGATAGCCTCACCGCAAAGGTTACGGTCCGAGCGGTCCGTCTTGCCCGGAGGAGGCTAAATGTCCGAGAGGTTGAAGGCTCTAGCGGATGCGGGGGTATCCATTTGGCTTGATGATTTGGACCGGCAGCGGATTAAGTCCGGTGAACTGCGACAAATCATTGAGCGCGACAGCGTTACAGGGGTAACCACCAACCCTGCAATTTTTAATAATGCGATCACCAGCGGCGCAGCGGCCTACGAGAGTCAACTTAGTGATCTCGCTGTGCGCGGGGTGGACCGGGATGAGGCAGTTCGTTCGATCACGACTCGTGACGTGCGCGATGCCTGCGACGTGATGCACGACGTCTATGAGCGCACAAACGGCATCGACGGTCGCGTCTCTATTGAAGTTGACCCCCGATATGCGCGTAAAACACCGCAGACCATCGCAGCAGCCCGAGCTCTGCATTGGATGGTCGATCGACCCAACGTACTGATTAAGATTCCCGGCACCGTAGAAGGCTTGCCCGCTATCGCCCAGGCACTTGGCGAAGGTATCTCAGTCAATGTCACCCTGATATTCAGCCCTAAGGCCTACATCGGCGTGATGGATGCCTGGCTGGAAGGCTTGGAGCGAGCTGACGCCGCCGGAATCGACCTAGGATCCATTCACTCAGTCGCATCGTTCTTCGTGAGCCGGGTCGATACCGAAGTCGACAAGCGCATTGATTCGATTGGTACGGCAGAGGCTGAAGCGATGCGCGGCAAAGCTGGAATCGCCAATGCGCGACTCGCCTACGGTGAGTTTGAGGAAGTCATGAAGTCGGACCGGTGGAAGGCACTCGCGGCAAAGGGCGCCCTACCGCAGCGACCGCTTTGGGCATCAACGGGTGTCAAGGACCCGAAATATGACGACACTCGCTACGTGATGGATCTGGTCACCGAAAACATAGTTAACACCATGCCGGAGAAGACAATGCAGGCCGTTGCAGATCACGGTGAACTAAAAGGCGACACTATCCGACCCAATATTGACGATGCCCGACAGGTTTTCACCGATATTGCTGCCGTGGGAATCGATATGGACGATGTGTTCCGAGTCTTAGAAGACGAAGGAGTTGAGAAGTTTGTCGTAGCTTGGGTGGATTTGTTGGACAACCTGCAAAAGGCACTGGAGCAGCGCGGCGACACGGAGGCCTGATCAGAATGACCGAACGCAATCCGCTGCGCGATCGGCGTGACCTGCGGCTCCCCCGAGTAGCTGGTCCATCAGCGATGGTGATCTTCGGAGTTACCGGGGATTTGGCACGAAAAAAAGTCATGCCAGCCATTTACGATCTGGCTAATCGTGGCTTGCTTCCACCGAACTTTGCCTTGGTGGGATTCGCTCGGCAAGACTACGAAGATCAGGACTTTGCCAAAACTGTTCATGACGCGGTCAGCGAGCATTGCCGAACGGAATTTCACGAAGACGTCTGGGATCAGTTATCCGAGGGCATCAGATATGTGCGTGGGGATCTCAATGACCCTGAGGCTTTCCAGGAGTTGCACCGCGTTCTCAATGAACTCGACCAGGACCGAGGAACAGGCGGTAACCACGCCTACTACTTCTCCATTCCCCCTCGGTTCTTTTCGGTTGTCACGCAGCAACTCCAGAAGGCTGGCCTCGCCGCTTCCGACTCCGGAGGGTGGAATCGGGTCATCATCGAGAAGCCCTTCGGGCACGACCTGAAATCTGCCCAAGAACTCAACCGCGTTGTGGATTCGGTGTTCCCACCCGATTCGGTGTTCCGGATTGATCACTATCTGGGCAAAGAGACAGTCCAAAACCTGTTGGCTATCAGATTTGCTAACAACCTCTACGAGCCCATCTGGAATAACAACTTCGTTGACAGCGTACAAATCACTATGGCCGAGGACATCGGTATTGGGAGCAGGGCTGGATATTACGACGGAATCGGGGCAGCACGAGACGTCATCCAAAATCACTTGATTCAGTTGCTTGCCCTGGTGGCGATGGAAGAGCCCTCGGGATTTGGTGCCGAGTCCGTGCGTATGGAGAAGGAAAAAGTCCTACGGTCCATGATCCTGCCCGATGATCTGGACAGACATACTGCTCGTGGGCAGTATGCCGCAGGTTGGCAAGCTGGTGTTGAGGTGAAGGGCTATCTACAAGAGGACGGTATCCCCCCGGACTCCACTACCGAGACTTTCGCAGCCATCCGAATCGATATCGAAAATAGGCGCTGGGCTGGTGTTCCGTTCTACCTCCGTACCGGTAAACGCCTGGGGCGCCGGGTGACAGAGGTAGCAGTAATCCTGAAGCGTGCACCGCACTTGCCCTATAGCGACTCGAACAGTGAGGCTAAAGACCTCGGATCCAACGCGATTGTGTTCCGTATTCAGCCTGATGAAGGTATGACAGTTCGCTTTGCATCTAAAGTTCCCGGAACGGTGCGGGAACTCCGGAACGTGACAATGGATTTCCAGTACGGAGAATCGTTCACTCAGTCTTCACCGGAGGCCTACGAACGGCTCATCCTGGACGTACTACTCGGTGAGCCACCGCTCTTTCCCCGACATGAGGAAGTCGAGCTCTCGTGGCGCATCTTGGACCCAGTACTCGCACATTGGGCTAAACAAGGACAACCGGAGCAGTACAGTTCAGGCGGTTGGGGTCCGCCCAGCGCCTACCGGATGATGTCCAACGACGGACGTAGCTGGAGGCGACCATGATCAGACTCGAGAACACCACCGGCAACGACATCGCCTCGGAAATTAGCGTGTTGCGTCGCCGAATGGGAGCACCCGCTACCGGAATGGTGATGACACTTCTGGTGCTCGCGGATGAAACCAGTCAAGCCGACGCTACCCTCGCCGCCACTCAAGCTGCCCATGAGCATCCCATGAGAATTTTGGTTCTCATCCCCCGACCAGACAGCCAGTTCGATCGGCTAGATGCCGAAATCTCAGTTGGTGGCGAAGATGGTCCCGGTGAGGTCGTCGTCATGCGGCTACGCGGTGCCCTGGCACAGCATGCGGGTTCAGTCGCTATCCCGCTCTTGCTATCCGACACCCCGATCGTTGCTTGGTGGCCACACGATGCCCCTGGTGTGCCACAAGAGGGGGATATTGGTACTCACTCGGCTCGGCGGATCACAAATGCAATGTCTGAGAGCGATCAGATCGCGGCCCTGAAAAAGTATGCCGAAGGCTACCGTCCCGGAGATACCGACCTGGCCTGGACCCAGATCACGAGTTGGCGCACATTACTGGCGTCCACGCTTGATGCGGATCACCACCAGATTATGGGGGCCGAGGTTCATGTCCTTTGGGCCACTGCCGCCGCAAACCTGCTTGCGGCGTGGCTGGGCAGCCGGCTTAACATACCGGTCAGTGTTGTGGAGAGCGACGGACCGGGCATCACCCAGGTCCGTCTAATTACAACAGATGCGGACATCACAATCGAACGTCCCGATGGGAAAGTTGCAACGTTGCGACGCCAAGGAATGCCTCCAGCCACAATTGCTCTTCCCCGTAAGGACTGGGGTGAGTTGATGTCAGAAGAACTCCGCCGACTAGACCCCGATGAAATCTACGGTGAGACGCTAAGAGCACTCGACGAAGTGGGCCAAGGTTCTCTTTCACTGGGTGTCGTCATTGAGGAGAACGACAATGTCTAAGGTCGAAGTGATTGTTCATCCAGACCCCGAGTCGTTAGCCGCATCCGTTGCTGCTCGACTCATCACCGAGATCATTGACGCTCAAGCTGCCCGTGGTTCAGCCGGAGTGGTACTTACCGGTGGCGGCATGGGCCAACGAAGCCAGGAGGCCGTCGCTTCCAACCCGGCAAGTCGCGCAGTAGATTGGCGCTTGGTTGACTTCTACTGGGGCGATGAGCGCTTCCTACCTACTGGTGACCCGGATCGAAACGAAACTCAGGCTCAGGCGGCGTTACTAGACCGCGTATCGGTAGATCCGGCTCGAGTTCATGCAATGCCCGCCTCTGACGGCGCTTGGGGTAACGACGTGGCTGCAGCGGCTGCTGGCCATGCAGCGGAGCTAGCTGCTGTGGCCGAGACGCAGGGGCGAAGTACTCCACTGTTCGATGTACTCATGCTCGGCGTTGGACCAGACGCACACGTAGCCTCATTATTTCCGGGGCACGCGGAAACCCGGATTACCAATGAGTTGGTGGTTCCGGTGCGACAGTCACCGAAACCACCCCCTACGCGTATATCGTTCACGTTTCCGCTGATCTGCTCGTCAACCGAAGTCTGGCTAGTGGCAGCAGGCGCTGAGAAGGCCGACGCTCTGGCCGAGGCTCTCGCCGAGACCGCGAACCCGACAACTCACCCTGCTTCAGGTGCGGTGGGCGAAAAGCGAACTTTGGCTCTTGTCGATGCGGCGGCAGCAGCCAAGCTGCCGGCTTCGATGCGGCACGATTCCTAAACTGATTAGAACGGATCGTTGCGTAATTCTTCCAGCGCCTCGCCAATGATGGCGTCGGCATCTGAATCACTGCGACGTTCCTTGACGTAGGCGAGATGAGTCTTGTAGGGCTCAATCTTCGGTGGCGCGGGAGGATTAGCTCGATCCTGACCTGCTGGCCAACCGCAGCGGGGGCAGTCCATATTTGCCGGGACGTTTGCGCCCTCGAGAAAACTGGGGGTCGACTCATGATCGTTGGCACACCAAAACGAAACCAGCATTCGAGGAGCAGCTTCGCCCCGCTCGGCTTCACCCATCGGGCCGGCCCCTATTCGACTCCCCCGAATCGCCTGTCCACCTGACACGAGAATGTCCCTTCGTTGATGTCCTGGCGGGCACCCACCAAGACTCCTGCTCATCACACGAGAAAAAGTTGCACGACTACTACCGAACGCGAATTCGGTAGTACGACCTTAGGCAGATGAGAGTGATCTTCGCAGGACTTCAGCCCGGCGGGTCGCGATGAGTGGATCAACCACCTGAGCTGACGATCAAACCCAGCCCAATGATTGAGGCCGCCCAAAGAATAGCCAGCGCTACGGTAATACGGTCAAGATTCTTCTCCGCGACTGAAGATCCGCCTAAGTTGCTACTGATGCCGCCGCCGAACATATCCGACAGACCGCCACCTTTGCCCTTGTGCAGGAGGATCAACGCGATAAGCAACATGCTGCTGACAACCAGCAATACTTGCAGAACTCCGGTCATCCGATCCTCCTCAAACCATGTGGCCGCGGGCAGCCTCTAGAGTAACTCATCTCTCAGATCGCTGGATGTTGCGGGAACTTGCAGATCGTAGCGAACTCATCCGGATCGAGACTAGCGCCACCCACCAGGCCACCATCGATGTCAGGCATAGCCATGATTCCTGCGACATTGGCCGATTTCATCGAGCCTCCATAGAGGATCCGAGCCGAGTTGGCGGCTTCGCCACCATGCTCACTACGCAAGAAGTCACGAATGGCCCCGCATACTTCTTGGGCATCCTCAGGCGTTGCTACTTCGCCCGTCCCGATCGCCCACACTGGCTCATATGCAAGCGTGAGCTTGTCGCCAAGTTCCTCGACCAGCCCCGCAACGCTGCCCGCGACCTGAGCGAGGGTGTACGCCACCGCCTGTCCCTCTTTCCGGACTGGAAGCGGCTCGCCCACGCAGATGACCGGAGTAACCGAGTTATCCATAGCCATCCGGGCCTTGGCATTGACGAGTTCATCCGACTCATCGAAATATTGCCGACGCTCGGAATGGCCGACACAGCTATAGCGGCAACCCAGCTTGGCCAGCATGCTGGCAGACACCTCACCGGTGTATGCCCCGGACGCATGCTGAGAGACGTCCTGAGCCCCGTACCCCAATCGATAATTCTCGCCATCGATCAGCGTTTGCACCGATCGGATGTCTGTGTACGGTGGCAGCACCACGACTTCGACCTCGTCCAGGTCTTTGTCCGACAAGGAGAACGCCAGTTTTTGAACCAGCGCGATAGCCTCCAGATGGTTGAGATTCATTTTCCAGTTGCCCATCATTACGGGCTTACGATCTGCCATCAGTGATCCTCCAACACGGCCAATCCAGGAAGTAGCTTTCCCTCTAGGAACTCCAAACTAGCGCCACCGCCGGTACTAACGTGAGAGTACCGATCGTCAGCTATATCGAATGCTCTGATTGCCGCGGCACTGTCACCGCCACCGATCACGGTAAAACTAGTTGTGTCTGCCAAGGCTTCAGCAACGGCTCGGGTACCAATAGAAAATGCCGGCATCTCAAAGACGCCCATCGGGCCGTTCCAGACCACGGTGCGAGCATCCGCCAACTTCTCGGTGAAAAGTTCGACTGTTCGTGGCCCGATGTCCATCCCCATCCAGCCCGCTTCGATGGAATCAGCGGCCACCGTCGCATATTCGGAATCCGGAGAAAATTCACGCGCAACCACAATGTCGACCGGTAATACGACCTCAACACCACGATCGGCTGCGTCTGCCAGAACTTGGCGGACCGTTTCAACTTGATCGGCCTCCAAGAGCGAGTCCCCCACCGGGTGCCCTGCAGCCGCGAGAAACGTGAAGCACATCCCCCCACCCACGAGAATACGATCGACTCGGGACAGTAGGTTTCCGATGACTCCCAACTTGTCGCTCACCTTGGCTCCGCCCAAAACCACCCCGTACGGTCGTTTCGGGTCGGTGATCAGTCGATCAAATACCTGAGACTCGGATGCCACCAACCGTCCAGCCGCATTGGGAAGCAGTTGAGCCACGTCAGTGACACTGGCTTGTTCCCGGTGCACCACACCAAAACCATCGCTCACATAGAGATCGGCAAGCGATGCCAGCTCGTTCGCTAACAGGCGCCGCTGTGCCGGATCCTTACTCGTTTCACGTGAATCAAACCGTACGTTTTCCAATAGCAGGATTTCACCGTCACCGAGCTCAGCGACGGCAGACTGCGCCCTCATCCCGGTAAGTTCCGAAGAAAACTGAACTGGACGTTCCAAGAGCTCGGACAAACGAGCGGCCACCGGTGCAAGCGAAAGTTCCGGCGCGACTTGTCCTTTAGGGCGGCCGAGGTGAGCCACGACTACAACCCGTGCCCCACGATCCGTCAACGCGGTCAGGGTGGGAAGGCAGGCACGGATACGGCCATCATCGGATATCTCGCCATCGGCCATCGGCACGTTCAAATCCGCCCGGACAAGAACCGTTCGACCAAAGACATCGAGGTCATCGATGCTGCGCATGAGCGCCTCCAACTACAGTGTGGCGCCGACGTATCGAGTGAGATCAACCAGACGGTTGGAATAACCCCATTCGTTGTCGTACCAACCCAAGACCTTGGCGCTGGGGCCCATAGTGGAGGTCAGCGACGCATCGAAGATACATGAGTGAGGATCGGTGACGATATCGGCCGACACGATCGGATCTTCGGTGTACTTCAAAATTCCCAATAGTGGACCGTCAGCGGCAGCCTTCATCGCCGTATTAATCTCCTCAGCTGATGGCTCTTTTTCTAGCCGCATAGTGAGATCGGTCGCCGATCCGGTCGGTACCGGCACTCGCATCGCATAACCGTCGAGTTTCCCCTTGAGCTGCGGTAGCACAAGCCCGATTGCACGAGCCGCACCGGTTGTCGTCGGGATCATGCTGAGCGCCGCGGCGCGCGCACGACGCAAATCCTTATGCGGTGAGTCCAGAATGACTTGATCGTTGGTATACGCATGAATCGTTGTCATAAAGCCTCGCATCAGACCAAAGTTGTCATCAAGGACCATGGCCATCGGAGCCAGACAGTTAGTCGTGCACGATGCGTTAGAAATGATGGCGTCTGTTTCGGCGTTGTAATCTTCATGGTTCACGCCCATGACGATGGTCACGTCCGGGTCCTTAGCCGGAGCAGAAACAAGAACCTTCTTTGCGCCTGCCTCAAGATGCTTGGCCGCATCGTCCCGACCGGTAAAGAATCCAGTGGACTCAATGACTAAATCGACTCCCAAGTCTTCCCACGGCAGATCCGCTGGATCACGTTCAGCCGTCACCGCGATGCGCTTGCCATCTACGGTGATGGAATCTTCAGCGTGGGTGACCTCTTTATCCATGGGGCCGAGGAGTGAGTCGTACTTCAACAGATGAGCCAAAGTACGAGTGTCGGTCAGATCATTTACCCCGACAATCTCAATACTCTCGCCGGTCAGCGACAGTAAGGCATTAACGACTAGCCCTTGAGATTGTTGCTGATCTACCGCTCGGAAAAAGTTACGCCCAATGCGGCCGAAACCGTTAATGCCGACTCTAATGCTCACGAAGACTCCTTGTGTGAAGTTGGTCGCGCCGCTGCTTGGCGGCTGGCTACCCCCTGACCCTAGCGAACCAACACAGCAGGTGCGCAGGTGAGTCAGTCCTCAAGCATTTCCTCAGTCAGACTGGCTTCAGTCCCGGGTATGCCTTCTTCAGCCGCACGTTTATCTGCCATGGCCAGCAGCCGTCGGATTCGGCCCGCGATGGCGTCTTTAGTCAAGGGCGGTGAGGCTAACGACCCCAGTTCTTCCAGGCTCGCCTGGCGATGCTCAATGCGCAGATTCCCCGCATCCTGCAGGTGCTGCGGGACGTCGTCGCCCAAGATCTCTAGTGCTCGTTCCACCCTGGCGCCAGCTGCAACCGCCGCCCGAGCCGACCGGCGTAAGTTTGCGTCATCGAAGTTCGCCAGTCGATTGGCTGTGGCGCGAACCTCCCGGCGCATGCGGCGCTCTTCCCAAGTGAGTCGGGATTGATGGGCCTGCATCCGAGTGAGCATGTCGCCTATCGCGTCGCCATCACGCATCACTACTCGCTCCACGCCTCGAACTTCCCTAGCTTTGGCGGCAATTCCCAGACGGCGTGCTGCCCCGACGAGCGCTAGCGCCGTCTCTTGACTTGGCGCGCTGATCTCCAATGATGAGGAACGGCCGGGCTCGGTGAGCGATCCACGAGCCATGAATGCGCCTCGCCAGACTGATTCCGCATCACACGGCGCTCCGGCCACTACTGAGGGCGGCATACCTCGAACGGGCAGGCCACGGCCATCAACGAGACCAACTTGTCGGGCAAGCCATTCCCCGCCATCCACGACCCGGATGGCATACCGGGCGCCTCGCCGAATACCGGTCGGCTGCACGACTGCCAAGGTCACCTCGTGTCCATACAGATCAGAAATATCGGTCCGGATCCGCCGGGCAATGGTGCCAGTGTCGAACTCGGCCTCCACCACCAATTGTCTATTGATCACGTGCAACTGGCCGCCTACTCGGAGCATGGCGGCCACTTCTGCCTTGCGACAGCATGCCTTCGTGACTCGAACCCTGCTGAGTTCGTCCTTTACATCGGAAGTCAACGCCATGGGGGAATCCTGCCACGCCCGGAAATTTCAGCGAACGCCGCCGCCAGTAGATCGGGGTCATGTACTCCTGGACCGCTGCCTACCGAGGAGACCGGCCGCAGCATTAGCTCGGCTCCCAGTAGGTCCTCACACACACCTGACAACTCGGTCGCGTTCTTCACGGATCGGTGGTCGGCAACAACTGCATCAATAGGGAAATCGCCAAATTGATCTATCAGCACCTGCAGGTATCGCTCGGGGGTAAACCCGGTCGTTTCACCCCGCTGCGCCACTAGATTCAGGACTAATACCCGTTTGGCCGAGCTTCGCTGGACCGCAGTTCGCAGTTCCGGTACCAGTAATGGAGCGATCACTGAGGTGTACCAAGAGCCCGGACCAAGAACGATCACATCGGCGTCATCGAGGGCATCAACGGCCTCGGGACAAGCCGCTGGATCGGTTGGCTCTACCCGAATGCGCTGCACGCGGCCGGACGTCTTAGCGACCGCAACCTGACCGTGGACCGTCGCGATCTCGTCAGGCTTGGATGGTTCATGTCCTTCGATGTCCGCCACAATTTCCAACGGAGTGAGCGCGACCGGCAACACTCGCCCCTGAGCATCAAGCAGAGAAGCCACCCAATCCAAACCTGCAACCACATCACCGGTTTCATCCCATAGCGCGGCAATCAGCAAGTTACCGAGGGCGTGGCCATCCAACTCTCCGGAGCCGTGGAATCGGTGTTGGACGACCCGACTCCACGTCCGCCCCCACGTGTCATCGCCACAGAGAGCAGCCAGTGCCATGCGCAGATCGCCTGGCGGCAAGAGCCCAAACTCGTGGCGAAGCCTTCCGGAGGAGCCGCCATCATCAGCGACACCTACTACCGCTGTGATGCTGTCAGAGACCCGGCGCATGGCTCGTAAGGTGCCGGCTAATCCATGCCCGCCACCGATACATGTGACTCGGGGACCATGCGAACCGGGCGACCTGCGCCGACTCATTCCCGCCCCAGATCGCGATGAGTCACGATGGTCTCGACACCGGATTTCACTAAACGGGTACTCAAATTTTCCGCCAAGGCCACCGAGCGATGTTTGCCACCGGTACAACCAATCGCGATCGTGATGTAGCGCTTGCCTTCCCGCAGAAACCCGTCCGACACCAAGTCAAGCATTTTCGTGACTCCGTCAAGAAAGTCGCGAGCCTCTGGGCGCGCGACCACATAGTCATTCACCGGAGCTTCCAGGCCAGATCGCTCTCGCAACTCTGCTTCCCAATATGGGTTGGGCAAGAATCGCGCATCCAACACCACATCGGCGTCTACGGGTATGCCGTACTTGAAGCCAAAGGACATGACATTCGCACGTAACTGGATTTTGTCCTCG
This sequence comes from Micrococcales bacterium, assembly GCA_002699445.1. Taxonomy (GTDB): domain Bacteria; phylum Actinomycetota; class Actinomycetes; order S36-B12. The sequence goes on from PAAU01000084.1 coordinate 60,973, forward strand.
TCCGGGAAAGCGGCCTCGACTCGACGCCGCAAGTCGTGCACGTTCAATCTGGTTGTGTCGATAACTAGGTCGGCTTCGGCCCGCAGGTCCCTTAGCAACAGCCGCTCGTTTTCAATACCGTCCAGGATTCGTCGGTCCGCTTGCAAGGGATGCGGTCGCCGGCTGCTCTCAAAACGTCGGACGAGAGACTCGTCGCTGGCCTCAAGAAAGAGAACTCGGACATCGGCGCCCTCTTCCCTTAACCGTGTCAAAGCGTCAGCCAAGGCTTCGAAGACATCGCCACCGCGAGCGTCGACTACAACAGCCAACCCAGTTAGCGTTGCGTCTCGAGGTGCCGCAGCCACCGCATCGTGCAGTAATCGTGGCGGAAGATTGTCAATGACAAACCAACCCAGGTCTTCCAACGCTCGCGCTGCGGTCGACTTCCCTGCACCCGACATACCGGTGACAACTACAACTTCGGGCCAGTCATCGCTGCGGTTAGTGGTCTCAATCATCGAGTTCTCCAACGTCAGCAGTTATTTCCCCCGTGCTCACATTAGCGACCCGATCTGAGTTGTCGCTTTTCGTCTGGAGATGCTGGGCCACAGCGTCCGCCAGGACCGGGCCGATACCAGGCACTTCGCTGAGCTCTTCGGCTGAGGCAGCGCGAATCCGCTTCACGGAGCCCAGTCGTCGCAACAGCGCCTTCCGTTTAGCCGGCCCCAGCCCCGGGATGCCATCCAAGGCACTGGCGCGCGTTCGAGCAGCACGCTTCTTTCGATGGCCCGCGATCGCGAATCGATGTGCCTCATCTCGTAAGCGCTGGAGCAGATAAAGGGCTTCACTAGAACGAGACAGAATGATGGGCTCGCTGCCGCCCGGTAACCAGATCTCCTCGAGGCGTTTAGCCAGTCCGCATACCGCTATGTCATCGATTCCCAGGTCATCCAGGGCCTGTTGAGCAGCACTTGCTTGAGCCGCTGCCCCATCCACCACTAGTAGCTGCGGCGGGTAAGAGAAGCTACGACGCTTAGTAGGTGCCGTCGGCGTATCGCCAAGTTCCAGCTCAACATCGCTGGCCTCGGCACGTTCGCTCAAATAACGCCGAAACCTACGTCCAACAACTTCGGTCATGGCACCGGTATCCGATCCGGCGTTTTCTGGACTCACGGTAAATCGGCGGTAGTCGGAAGTTCGAGGTAGCCCGTCTTCGAAAACGACCATCGAGCCAACGGTATCCTGACCCTGCAACGTCGATATGTCGTAGCCTTCGACCCGCAACGGGGCAGATGGCAAGTCGAGAGCTTGTTGCAGTTCTTCCAGAGCCTTGGCTCGAACAGTGAGATCGCCGACCCGCTTCCGCTTATGAAGCATCAATGCCTGATCCGCGTTCTTTGCCACTGTCTCCATCAGCGCTCGCTTGGCTCCGCGGCGAGGTTGACGAATCTCGACATTAGCTGCACGCCGCTCCCCCAACCACCGCGCGACCGCGTCCTGCTCTGAGGGTAGGTGAGATACGAGAACCTCAGCGGGTATATCCACGTCGACTGCGTCACCGTACAAGCGCAAGAGTGCCTGCTCCATCAGCTCCTCATCAGACAGGTTGAGCGATCGCTCGAGAATCATTCCGCGCTGCCCAGTTATTCGCCCGCCTCTGACATGAAAAACCTGCACTGCACCTTGTAGTTCGTCACCAGTCATGGCAAGCAGATCTGCCCGGGTACGATCTGGGAGCACTACGGCATTCCGCTCCAACGCTTTGCGAAGCGCGAATAAGTCATCTCTTAACCGCGCGGCTGTCTCGAAGTCCTCATCCGAGGCAGCAGTTCGCATCCGTTCTTCTATGTCTTTCATCAGTGGTTCGGCATCTCCCGCGAGAAAAGCGCAGAAGCCATCAACTATTTCGCGGTGTTCTTCCGCAGTGACCCGCCCGACACATGGTGCGCTGCATTTACCGATATATCCCAGTAGGCATGGACGACCAGATGCGGCGGCACGGCGAAAAACACCTTTGCTACACGTTCGTGCCGGGAAAACCCGCAACAACTGATCTACGGTTTCCCGGATTGCCCACGCATGCGAATACGGACCGAAATAACGCACACCTTTTCGTTTAGCTCCTCGCATAACCGTCACTCGAGGAAATTCCTCTGCCGTGGTGATGGCAAGAAAGGGATAGGACTTATCGTCGGTGTACTTCACGTTGAACCGCGGTTCAAACTCCTTAATCCAAGTGTATTCAAGTTGAAGTGCCTCAACTTCGGTACCAACCACTGTCCAGTCAACATCAGACGCAGCGGCCACCATCGCTGCTGTCCTAGGGTGCAGGCCCACGGGGTCAGCGAAGTAACTGTTGAGTCGGGAGCGCAGGTTTCGAGCTTTGCCCACGTAGAGGACTCGACGGTCTTTGTCCAAGAACCGGTAGACCCCCGGATCTTCGGGGACGGTACCAACTTCTGGCCGAAAGTCGGGCATATTTGTTCGACTGGCCCGCATATCTACAGCCTAACCGCAGTCATTTCCCCAGCAAACAATAGGCGTGACTAAGATCACGGCGACACGCCTTCCCCGAATACACGTAAACGAGGACCCTCTCGTCTATGCGTGCAAAAAGGCAAGGAGCCCGTTTCGCCATAACCATGACGGCTGCCGCGCTCTCGGCAAGCACCATGGTGGGGGGCGCTGCGACGTCGGCATCAGCCGCCAGCAAGGCTGAACGGCAACAGTGGGCTCAGACCCGCGTGTACGTACAAGGAGACTCGCTTACCGTCGGCACGACTGGGCCACTTTCAGCCAAGATTGGTGGCAAGGTGAGCAAACTGCACGTGGATGCCCAAATCGGTCGGCACACGGCAACGGGTATGGCTCGACTAGCCAAGGATCCTCGTGCCCGTCGCTCTCATGTGTGGGTCGTGGCTTTAGGCACCAATGACGCGCCCAATCCGACGGCTATTCGAAACCACGTAAAGCGATCGCTGCGACTCGCAGGTAAAAATCGCCAGGTTGTGTGGCTGACGCTACGTCGTCCGGGCGGTTACGAGCGGGTCAACACAATGCTGCGCGACCTGGAACGGTCGCGTAACCGACTCCACGTTGTCGATTGGGCAAGCAGGACTAACCAGCAGCGTCACCTGATCACCGGAGACGGGGTGCACGCGACCCACGGCGGCTATCAAGTACGCGCTGAGATGATTGCTCAAAAGACGCTGCATGTTGCCAGCCAGCGTCGCCGCTGACTCACGTTCGAGACGCTGCTCAGGCCTTGCTCATAACTTGATCGTCCTGCACTTCGATCTCTACCGGAGCCAGCCCTGTGGTCGCTGGACCATTGATCAGTTCACCAGTCTCTGAGGAGAACTTGGATCCGTGACACGGACAGATGATTTCCTCCACCGTTACTTCCGAGACATTGCAGCTCTGATGCGGGCATACCGACGAGAAAGCCTTGAAGTCCCCTTCAGTTGGCTGGGTCACCACAACCATCTTGTCTTCAACTACGAGACCGCCGCCCACCGGAATGTTTTCCGTCTTGGCAATAGCAGTCGGACTGCTCGGCACCTCGGTGCTCGCCATCGTCTCCGGTGAATCCACGCTTGTGCCGTTAGAACCATCCGAGTTGCTACAAGCCGCAAGTACTCCCGCAGCTCCCACGGCGCCGGCCCCGAGAATGACGGTGCGGCGGCCTACGGCGGATTCAGTTCTTTCTAGATCTTCCTTCATGACCCTAGGTTGCCACGGAATCCAAATAAAACCTACGTGGCCGTCACTAATCCTTAGCGAGCAGTGGCACCAAATACTGTCCGGTATACGACTCGGGAACGGCTGATACCTCTTCGGGTGTCCCGGTGGCCACGACCGAGCCGCCCCCGGAGCCGCCGTCGGGGCCCATATCAATAATCCAATCAGCGGTCTTGATCACATCTAAGTTGTGCTCGATTACGAGAACGCTGTTGCCCTTATCGACCAGTGACTGCAGTACGCCGAGGAGTTTTCGGATGTCCTCAAAGTGCAGACCGGTCGTGGGCTCATCGAGCAAGTAGATCGTTCGGCCGGTGGATCGCTTCTGCAGCTCCGAAGCAAGTTTTACCCGCTGCGCTTCTCCACCGGACAACGTAGTGGCTGGCTGCCCCATCCGGACGTACCCGAGCCCCACTTGAACCAGAGTTCGCAAGTGACGAGCGATAGCGGGCACTGGCTCAAAGAATTCCAGCGCTTCTTCGATGGGCATATCCAGTACGTCAGCGATAGTTCGGTGCTTGTAATGCACTTCCAGAGTTTCCCGGTTGTACCTGGCTCCGTGACACACCTCGCACGGAACGTAGACATCGGGCAGAAAGTTCATCTCAATCTTCAGCGTCCCGTCACCCGAGCACGCCTCACAGCGACCACCCTTAACGTTGAATGAGAAACGACCGGGTAGGTAGCCACGGATCTTAGCTTCTTGCGTCTGAGCAAAAAGCTTGCGGATGTGATCGAAAACGCCCGTATAGGTTGCGGGGTTCGAACGAGGAGTTCGACCGATGGGGCTCTGGTCCACGTGGACGACTTTGTCGATATGTTCCAGCCCCCGCACGCGTTTATGCTTGCCCGGGACGGTTCTTGCGGAGTTGATCTCTCGACTCAAGACGGAGAACAGCACGTCATTGACCAAGCTAGATTTTCCGGACCCGCTGACACCAGTCACGGCCACCAGAGCACCGAGCGGAAAATCTACTGTTACGTCCTGCAAGTTGTGTTCTCGGGCCCCCTCTACTCGCAGAACTCGCTCAGGATCCACCGGACGTCGCATCTCGGGAACAGCGATGCTGCGCCGCCCGGCAAGATAGTCGCCAGTTACCGAATCTTTGGCGCTGAGTAGATCCGGCACGGGACCACTCACGACTACCTGGCCGCCGTGCTCCCCGGCTCCTGGACCGATATCGACCACCCAATCGGCGGTTCGGATCGTATCTTCGTCGTGTTCGACAACGATCAACGTGTTACCCAAATCCCGTAACCGGACCAAAGTCTCGATCAACCGACGATTGTCGCGCTGGTGTAACCCGATTGAAGGCTCGTCGAGGACATACAAGACGCCAACGAGACCGGAACCGATTTGAGTCGCCAGCCTGATTCGCTGCGCTTCTCCTCCCGCCAGAGTGCCAGCCGCTCGATCCAGAGTGAGGTAGTGCAGACCAACATCGAGAAGGAACCGCAGCCGCTCGTTAATTTCCTTCAATACTCGACCGCCGATAGCGCGATCACGATCCGATAGCTGTAAATCCTGTAAGACCTCGGCGCCCTCGCCAATGGGCAGGCCTGCGATATCAGCGATGCTGCGATCGTCAATAGTGACGGCCAAGGAAAGCGGCTTGAGTCTCCTGCCACCACAAGCCTCGCACGGTACCGGGCGCAAGAAGCCCTCAAATCGATCTCGGGCTGAATCGCTCTCGGCCTCAGCGTAGCGGCGTTGTACGAAGGGAATGGCGCCCTCCACTTTTGCCTTGAAACTTCGTTGTCGGCCGTAACGGTTCCGGTAACTCACCAGAACCTTTTTTCGATAGCCGTGGAGAACTGCTTTGCGCACCGGTGCCGGTAAGTCTCGCCAAGGGGTGGCGGTGTCGCCGCCTATTTCCTCGGTCAATGCCCGCATCACTCGCGCGAAGTACTCGGACATATGCCCGGAACTCCATACCGTGATGGCACCTTCATCCAGGGACAGCGAATCATCCGGGATGATCAGGTCGGGGTCGACCTCCATTTTCGTTCCCAGTCCCGAACATGACGGGCAGGCGCCAAAGGGTGAGTTGAAGGAAAACGAGCGTGGTTCTAACTCTTCAAAGCTCAGGCCGTCGCGGGGGCAAGCCAAGTGTTCACTGAAGGTACGTTCCCGACCGGGATCGTCTTCGTCCAGATCCACAAAATCCAAAGTTATGGTGCCACCGGACAGTTCCAGAGCGGTTTCCACTGAGTCGGTTACGCGCTGGCGAGCGTCTGAACGCACTACGAGCCGATCTACTACCACCTCGATCGTGTGTTTTTCCTGCTTCTTCAACGTTGGCGGATCGGACAGCTGATGCATGACACCATCAACTCGAGCTCGGGCGTAACCCTGAGATTGAAGAGTCCGGAACATCTCGGCGTATTCACCTTTTCGCTCCCGGACCAGCGGAGCCAGGACCTGAAATCTGGTGCGCCCGGGCAAATCTAAGATCTGATCTGTGATCTGCTGTGGCGTCTGACGCTGGATCGGATCGCCACACACCGGACAGTGTGGCTTTCCCACGCGCGCATAGAGAAGACGCAGATAGTCGTACACCTCGGTAATGGTGCCTACTGTCGAACGAGGATTTCGCGAGGTGGACTTTTGATCGATCGAAACTGCTGGGCTAAGGCCTTCGATGAAGTCGACGTCTGGCTTGTCCATCTGACCCAAGAACTGCCGGGCGTAGGCAGACAAACTTTCAACGTATCGTCGCTGCCCTTCAGCGAAAATGGTGTCAAAGGCAAGACTCGATTTTCCCGATCCAGAAAGACCCGTGAAGACGATCAAAGAGTCTCGGGGCAACTCCAGTGAAACGTCCTTTAAGTTGTGCTCCCGGGCACCTCTGACAACGAGGTTTTCCTTGGAACTATCTCGCTTCGGCTTTCGGCCGGAGCGCGACTTCTGCGCACGCGCCACAGGTAGCCTCCGGTGCTGGATGTATGTGGTCACTCCAGGGTACTTGTGACAGCCGAAATGGCAGAGCCTGCGGCTCGACGTTCGTTAGCCGCGAAATCCTACAGCCGTCACTCGGAGCGCTACGGCAAAAATTGCGCAACTAATCCGGTGTCGGCTGGCGGCATTGCTCAGCGCAGCCCACAATGAGGTATGCCCGAATGGAACTCGTTTTCCTACGCTTTTGGTCCGCTGTTGGCCCTGGTGGGGGTACTCGTGATCATTTGGATGTTGAAGCGGGCGGGTTTCGACGAGAAACCCGACCCCGAAGAACCTGAGCATGTGCGTGCGCCCATCATCGGTCCAATGTCATGGGCAGATGCAAACCGAGTGGCGAAACAACTTCAGGAGGCGGGGCTTGAGGGCGCGATTTCGGACCAAGGCGATGGCTTTCGGGTTACTGTTCCCGCAGATGACGTAGCGCAAGGCCGCCGCGTCATCTGGAGTGAGCTCTTTCCTGGTTCGTAGGCTTCATCTGGTGGGTGCCGATACCGCATCATTCACGATGTCGGTGAAACCTCGACAGCCCGCTGAGTTGATGTGGACTCCGTCAGAGTGAAACCACTCCGGATGCTGTTCCGCCGCGGCACCAAAATCGGCCACTCGGACGTTGTCGTAATCGGCCGCTGCCGCTCGAATAAGGTCGTTCATGGAATCCCGGAACTGGTACTGCGCTTTGTCAGGCAAAGCAATCGTGACCCATACGACTCGCTCCTGGGCCTGCACTAGCGACATGGCGCTTCGGAAACCATCGAGACTAAACGGTCCATTGGTTCCTAAATGAATCACGACAGTTTCAGGCAGGCCATTCGCCTGCTGTACCTTTAGCCGCTGAAGTCCCTCCGCAAACTGCCGGCCCACTGAGGAGTCCAGCCGGTATCCATCGGTTATCAAACATGACTCAGCGCCCATGGAGACACTGTCGCCCACGATGAGGCCGCCCGTTGCTCTGACGGCCTTCGCTTCTTTCAGAGCTTGTTGTCGGGCCTTCTTCTTGGCTGCACGCTTACGCGCTAACTGTCGTGCCTCCCGGGCCGCTTTAAGCTCCGCAAGCCGCTGCGCTTCTAACTGTGCCAAGCGCTCGTAATATCGAAGGAACATCGACTTGTAACGGACACTGTCAAGAATGGGACTCACAGTTGAGGATGGTTCGGCCACCTGCTCAGTCGACTCCGAGTCGGCAGCGGCTGTAACGTGCACAAGCACCAGGCTGGCCGTGATCGCGGCAAGACACACCACAACCGCACGTCGCTGAGCCCTACCAATCATGATATAGAGGCTATCTTGGTGGCCTTGACGACAAAGCAATATGTTCAAAAATGCCAGCTGCCGATCCATTCCGGTACACGATCTGAAGCGACAAGGCTCTGGGAAACGGCTGATAAATCGCAGGGTTCAAGGAAAACGATCACTCGTATTGCCCGTCAGTTTGCCTCTTGCATACCTCGCAGTTCGCGCTTTAACGAACGGATTTCATCTCGATATCGAGCGGCCATTTCGAACTGTAACTCTTCCGCTGCGGTATGCATTTGGGCATTGAGCTGCTCAATGAGCTCAGCTAGCTCGGACTCCGCCAAACTGCGATCCGGGCGTTCCGGTCCGGCTACCGCCGGGCCACGACCTCGGCCACGACTCTGGGTGCGTGCCGATCCAAGCAACGTGGCGGTATCTTCATCTTCGCGCGCCAGCAGATCAGTGATGTCCGCGATCTTCTTGCGCAACGGTGTGGGATCGATTCCGTTGGCCGCGTTGTAAGCAAGCTGCTTAACTCGACGTCGATTGGTCTCGTCGATAGCCACTCGCATCGATTCCGTAATCTCGTCCGCATACATATGCACTTGCCCGGAAACGTTTCGAGCGGCTCGACCAATGGTCTGAATGAGACTCCGCTCACTGCGAAGGAAGCCTTCTTTGTCAGCATCCAGAATGGCAACGAGCGAAACCTCAGGAAGATCCAAACCTTCTCGAAGAAGGTTGATGCCAACGAGGACGTCATATTCGCCTAGTCGTAACTCACGCAACAGTTCGATGCGGCGAATGGTGTCCACCTCAGCGTGAAGGTAGCGAACCCGCAGACCCTGCTCGAGGAGATACTCCGTCAGATCTTCAGCCATCCGCTTGGTTAGCGTAGTCACCAGGACACGCTCGTCGCGTTCGGCTCGCTGCCGAATTTCCTCAACGAGATCGTCGATTTGTCCTTTTGTTGACTTGACGATGATCTCCGGATCCAGCAGACCAGTAGGGCGAATAATCTGTTCCACGACGTCGCCCTCGACCTGTTGCAGCTCGTAGGGGCCAGGAGTGGCCGACAGATAGAGAGTCTGATCGACCCGATCCACGAACTCTTCCCAGCGCAGCGGACGGTTGTCCATGGCGCTCGGGAGTCGAAAGCCGTGATCAACGAGTGTCCGCTTGCGGCTCATATCCCCTTCGTACATACCGCCGATTTGAGGCACCGTGACGTGCGACTCATCGATAACTAGAAGAAAATCCTCGGGGAAATAGTCCAATAGGCAGTTCGGGGCGGATCCCGGTCCGCGTCCATCAATATGTCGGGAGTAGTTCTCAATGCCGGCACAAGTACCTACCTGTTGCATCATTTCCAGGTCGTACTCGGTTCGCATCCTGAGACGCTGCGCTTCGAGAAGTTTGTTTTGGCCCTCTAACTCGGCCAGCCGCTCCCGCAACTCATCCTCGATGTCTCGGATGGCTCGATTCATCCGCTCCGGACCCGCTACATAATGAGTGGCGGGAAAAACGTGTAACTCGCTATCGTCCGTCATCACCTCGCCGGTAACAGGATGCAACGTCATCAACCGTTCGATCTCGTCACCAAACATTTCCACGCGAACCGGGTGCTCTTCATATACCGGGAAGATCTCAACCGTGTCACCGCGCACTCGAAAAGTTCCACGCTGAAAACTCACATCGTTACGGACGTACTGCATTTCGACCAACCGGCGCAGCATCGCGTCACGCTCGATCTGATCGCCGACCCGCAATGTCACCATGCGATCGACGTACTCCTGAGGCGTGCCTAGACCATAAATCGCCGAGACCGACGCCACCACGATCACATCTCGCCGGGTGAGCAGCGAGTTAGTGGCAGAGTGACGCAACCTTTCGACTTCTTCGTTAATAGAAGAGTCTTTCTCGATGTAGGTATCGGACTGCGGAATGTACGCCTCAGGCTGGTAGTAGTCGTAGTAGGACACGAAGTACTCGACGGCATTATCGGGAAACAGCTCACGAAACTCGTTAGCCAGCTGTGCAGCTAGCGTCTTATTAGGTGCCAGCACTAGCGTGGGCCGCTGCAGCTGCTCCACAATCCATGCCGTAGCCGCTGACTTTCCGGTTCCCGTTGCACCAAGCAGAACCACATGCTTGTCATCTGCCTGGATCCGACGCGTGATCTCCTCGATCGCATGCGGCTGATCTCCAGCAGGAGTTAGATCCGAGACAACCTTGACCGGAGCGACTTTTCGCTGGAGATCGGTAATGGGACGTGCCATACCTCCACGCTACGGCCCAGGCTGAACTCGGGACAATCGGGAGTCACATCAGTCGATTAGGCCTAACTCGGCGAGCAGTTCCCAGGATGCCGCTAGTGCAGCCTTTCTCGGGAAGGGGTGGTCTAAGTTGGGCGACACCGCTCTCATATGAGCCGGGAACGGCGAATAGGCGATATCCCAATGATGACCATGCAGCATGGCGACATGAGTAGCCATCGGGATATCCATGGTGGCTTGCTTCTGCGTCAGCTGCATATCGTTATTCGCATCAAACTGCGACATTTTCACGGTATCCATGAACTGAAATGCCGGAGCTTCCAGGGGTGTAGTTGAACCCGTCAGCGAGAAGATAGGGACCCCTAGTTCAGTGAATGTCTCGGAGTTGGCCCGGTTGTATTCTTCCCGCACATCGGTGCGAAGGTCGTAGAACGCCTGCTTAATGTCGTATTCATCAACTCGTCGTAACCCGGTGGTCTTCTCCACAAAACCTGGATTCAGCATTTGCAGGAATTGATCTAGCCGATCCGAAATTTCCTTCGTATCCATATCTTTGATCTGCTCGTAAATTCCATCGGCTGTGTAGGAACCACTCATCGCTCCGGCCCAGGTGAATACTCCTGCGATGCGATCTGCATATTCGGGGTGATTGACCAAGAAGTTGAAGACATCCGGGCCACCTTTGCTGTAGCCGATGATCCATACCCGCTCGGGTGGTTTTGGATCTTCAATGGGGCGCTGATCTGCGGTGAAACCCTCACCTCGATCGAGCGACGCCAGGATGTCTTGGTTGTTGGCTTCACATCCTCGAAAGGGATGCGCGTCACAACGGAGAGTCCGCCACCCTCGTTCTTCCTCAATCATGGGAGCTTCGTCGACAAACGCATGAGCACGTGGATGAAGCAATCCGGACAACAAACCCGGGACCAACAGAAGCGTCGTGTTATTGATTTCCACGTCCGCATCGGGTAGTTCCAACTCCCAGTCTGAGGCGGAGACACTTTTCAGGAAGCGATCAGCGATCTTTTGACGATCGCTTCGGCTATCCGAACCGATCCGAGGTAACGCGCCAGCTAGACCGGCAGGCTTTCCTGCGGTCTTGAGGGCATCCTCGTCTTGAATTGCTTCGCTAAGGAACAGGTCCTTCCAGCGCATTTTCAGCCACCGCTTCACTGTGGCGTCAGAGAATGCGGCCGACGAGTCTTCTTCCACCCAATCTCTGACCTCAGAAATGACGGTGTCGTAGTTTCCGGAATCAAGTTCAGTCTGTAGCGACATGTCGCTCCCTTCCGTTGGGAAGGTATCGACATTGCAGCCGGTATGCACCCCGATTGACAGCCTCGCTTCAATCAGCCGCTCGGAGTTAGCTTTTCTCGCCATAGGCGCGCGACCTGGCTGGCCAGATCTTCTAGATCTCCATTATTGGTAATCACCACGTCAGCGACCGCCCGACGCTCTTCGTCCGAGGCTTGGGCTGCCATGCGAGCTCGCACCTCTACCTCCGACATATCTCGGCCCTGCATCAGACGACGTAGCCGGTTATCTCTCGAGGCTTCGACGACCACAATCTGGTCCCAACCCTGATGTAGTGACTGTTCGACGAGCAGCGCGATGTCGTACACCATCACCGCATCCTCAGGTGCGGACGCCAACAAGTCCTGAGCGCGCTGGGCGATTCGTGGATGCGTAATCCGGTTCAGAGCAGCCAACTGCTCTGCATCATCGAAAACTCGCGCCGCTAGTGCCTTGCGATCCAGTGAGCCCCCGGGCCGCAACATCCCACGGCCAAACTCGGCAACGATCTCTTGCAAGGCCGGTTGGCCGGGTTCGACGATTTCCCGGGCAATCGCATCCGCATCCACGATAGTGGCACCGCGCTCACGTAGGAGTTCGGCGACAGTGCTCTTGCCCGAGCCGATACCGCCGGTCAGCGCGACCTTGATCACGCTGACCCGATCACTCGTCGTCGGTGTTCAGTTTGTCGCGTAATGCCTGCAGTGCCGTGTCTGAGGCCAACGTGCCTTCAGACTCCTGGCCGGCATCTGTACTGAAGTTCGAGGGTGTTCCGCCGGATTCAATGATGGCGTCCTGCGACGCGACGGCCGCATCTTCCATCTGCTTGCGGTGAGCTTCCCAGCGATCCTGTGCGTCAGCGTATTCCTGCTCCCACTGGGTGCGCTGACCTTCGAAGCCTTCTTTCCATTCTCCGGTTTGTGGGTCGAACCCTTCCGGACCGATGTACTTGCCATCCTCGTCGAAGGCAGGAGCCATACCGTAGAGATAGGGATCGAATTCCTCTTGGATAGTCCCCGTTCCTGACTCGTTCGCCTGCTTCAACGATAGGGAGATGCGTCGACGCTCCAGATCTATATCAATCACCTTGACGAAAATTTCGTCACCGACAGCGACTACCTGATCTGGTAGTTCAACGTGGTGGCCTGCTAGCTCGGAGATATGCACAAGGCCCTCGATGCCGTCGTCTACACGGATGAAGGCACCGAACGGCACTAGTTTGGTGACTCGACCGCTGACAACCTGTCCCAACTGGTGGGTTCGGGCGAAATGCTGCCAGGGGTCTTCCTGCGTCGACTTCAACGAAAGAGAAACGCGTTCCCGATCCATGTCTACTTCGAGGACCTCAACCGTTACCTCTTTGCCCACTTCCACGACCTCAGCGGGATGCTCGATGTGCTTCCAAGACAGTTCCGAAACGTGTACCAGACCGTCTACGCCGCCCAGATCGACGAATGCACCGAAGTTGACGATGCTGGAGACAGTGCCGGTTCGGACCTGCCCTTTCTGAAGCTGATTGAGAAAGTCACTGCGAACGGCGCTTTGGGTCTGTTCCAACCACGCACGGCGCGATAAAACTACGTTGTTGCGGTTCTTGTCTAGCTCAATGATCTTGGCCTCAAGCGTTTGCCCGATGTAGGGCTGCAGGTCACGGACTCGACGCATCTCCACCAGTGAGGCAGGCAGGAAGCCTCGCAACCCGATGTCGAGGATTAGGCCACCTTTGACGACCTCGATGACCGAACCTTCGACGACGCCATCCGCATCCTTAACCTGTTCGATGGATCCCCACGCACGCTCATACTGGGCACGCTTCTTAGACAGCAGCAGTCGACCTTCCTTGTCCTCCTTGGTGAGAACGAGCGTCTCGATTTCGTCGTCAACGCTGACAACATCCTCTGGAGCGATATCGTGCTTGATCGATAGTTCCTTTACCGGAACGATTCCTTCGGTCTTATAGCCGATATCTACGAGGACCTCATCCCGATCCACCTTGACTACCTTTCCGGTGACAAGGTCGCCGTCATTGAACGGCTTGATGGTCTGATCCACCGCGGCGATGATGTCCGCTTCGCTGCCAATGTCGTTGACTGCAATCTGCGGGGCGGTGGGAGTGGTCATTTCGGGAGTGGACGTCATTGAGTTGGTTTTCCGTTGGGCTGTTGTACGTTTGGCACGTTTGCCCGCTCCCTCTCCGCCATACACTCGTATGAACCTGTTTGGGACCGGCCGCCTCACTAGGTATGAAGGCGCTCGCCGGACAGACGCAGGTATAAGGATACGGACGTCTCGGCGTTTCGGTCAAACGGCTCAATCCGACTCAGGAGAAGAGGAGCCCTGGGACCGTGATGTCGGCGTCTTTTCCTGGCTAGAAGGCACTGCTGACGGACCCAAGTCATCCGCCGGCGGCGGGGTGTATACCTCATCGGGATCGGGCTCAATCGGCGGATCCTGAGGGGTTATGGCCATGGTCGGCCACGGATCGGGCGTGTACTCCAATCCCACTTGTTGGCTCTCGAAAGCCCTTGCAGCTGAATCTCGACCCGGGTAGTCGCCCTTACGTATCCACAGATCGAGTTGGATCAATAGACCGACTACCGTGCGCACCTCGAAATTACAATGGCCGGCACCTGTTCGTGCCGGTTCATCGGCGTTGTAATAGTTACGGGGGATAGAGTAGGCGCCTACCAGATTCGCCCGGATTTCTGGACCAAAAGTCCCTACACGATCGCGATACCAAGACTCGCTTTGAACGATGTAGACCGGGTCAAAAATATTGTGCAGCGTCAGTAGCGGTACCTTCAGGTCTCCTACCAACTCACCTTGTGCTGCAGCTGCAACTGTGGCGTCCTCATCTGCTACAACTCGCGGGCCTTTGAGCTCTTGATAGTTTTTTCGCACCGATCCCGTAGCGACAGCCTCCAGTTGGACTCGCCGTTCTTCCTTGATCCGTTCCTCATAATCGGTGCCTTCGTTCGTCGACGGGTTTCCGCCGACCAGTTGTTCAAACAAATATCGTTGCGCCGTACTTTGTTCTAAGAGGTTCTCGATCCCGATCACTGCGGAAGAGACCTGACTGTCGAGAGTGGAGCCAGTCTGCTCCGACGTCTTGAGCGGCAATCCCAACAGCGAGGCAATAAAAAGGATCTTCGCCTGTCCCGCTCCACCGTCATCGGCACTCTTGCGCACAGCCTTTCGTCCCACCTTGAGTGAATCGAGAGCCTCCTCGTAGGTGGAAAAATTGACTAGCTGCAGATTTGGCACAAGTAACTGCCTTACGGCAAAGCCAGCATCTAGCGCCAGCTCGAAGGAAGGCACCGGACCACTCATCGGCGCGCAGATGGCAGAGGAGCCGTCGACCCACTCCGGGTGAAGTTCGGCCAAGCGAGCGCTAGCTAAGCCACCAGTTGATTCACCCCAAACGTATACCCTCGCCGGGTTCGCGATGTTATCCGCAAAATACTTGTATAACTCCTCTGCAGCAACAATCTGGGACCGTACGTTCCAACCGAATCTCCCAGTAGAAGCGCCCGCTATGGCGTAGCCTGCCTGAAGCATGACGTCGGCCGTGTTGGCGTCCTTGTCTCCCCAGCCAGGTGCTGGCTGGGGGCCTCCATCGCTGGCTCCCGCCGAGGAACTGTTGCTATCAGGTGCCGCGGGGGTGAGTCCACCTTGATTCTTCTTATCTCCCAGTTCCGGCATCTGGATTCCTGGAGAGAAGAGGACCAAGGTTCCGGTCCAGGACTCTGGCATCAAGATTTCGAATTCCGCGCCACTCTCCAACTTTCCAGAACACTCAGCTTCACTGCAGGAATTAAACTCGAAACTTTCTTGATCTACCGTTTCTGCTGACGAGCACCCAGCGAGAACGATGGATACAACGGCCAGCAGCAGTAGTCCTAGTCGTTGCACAAGGGGAAGACTTACACACATTCTCGTCAGATTTCGATGGTGGCACGCTTCCGTGACCGTTTGGTGACGAAGGGCACTGTTCTAGTGAGCTGCGGAGTCCCAGTTGGTGCCCAATCCGGTGCTTACCGCCAACGGGACAGATAACGGCACAGCATCCGACATGCAGGCGGATACGAGTTCAACTACTTGATCTCGCTCTCCGGGAGCGACCTCGACTACTAGTTCATCGTGAACTTGCAGCAGCATCCGACTTGCTAGGTTGCGGTCTGCTAACTGCTCCGCCACCCGCAGCATGGCGACCTTGATGATGTCGGCCGCCGATCCCTGGATCGGTGCGTTTAGGGCCATCCGCTCTGCCATCTCACGACGTTGCCGATTGTCACTGTTCAGATCAGGTAGATATCGGCGTCGACCCAATAATGTTTCGGTATATCCAGTCACACGTGCCTGGTCCACCACCTCGGCCAGATAGTCGCGGATACCCCCGAATCGCTCAAAGTAGTCAGCCATTAATCCCTTAGCTGCTCCAGCATCGATACCTAACTGCATACTCAGTCCGTAGGCAGATAACCCGTAAGCCAAGCCGTACGACATCGCTTTAATCTGACGCCGTAATTCAGCGTCGACATCCTCGGGTGATCGGTTGAAGACCCGCGCTGCCATGGTGGTGTGCAGATCTTCGCCGGAGCGGAATGCTTCCGTCAGACCTTCATCACGGGAGAGATGAGCCATAATCCGCATTTCAATTTGCGAGTAGTCCGCGGTGAGCAGCCACTCGTAATTCTCACCAACGACGAAACTCGCCCGGATTTGGCGGCCCGCATCAGTGCGGATAGGAATGTTTTGCAGATTGGGATCTTGGCTAGTGAGCCGTCCTGTCGCTGCCACAGTCTGGTTGAACGTCGTGTGAATACGGGACTGTGTATCCGCTAGCGGAATCAGCCCTGCCACAGTTTGGCGCAACCGACTGACGTCGCGCCAACGTAACAACCACTCCAACAACGGATCTGATGTCTTGGCGAATAAGGTCTGTAATGCATCGGCGTCGGTGGTGTAACCGGTCTTGATCTTCTTGGTCTTGGGGAGACCGCGCTCGACGAAGAGAATCTCCTGCAGTTGCTTCGGACTTCCTAGATTGAACTCACGCCCGGCGAGTGCATGAGCTTCGGACTCAGCGGCGCGAACCTGGTCCATAAAGTTGTCTTCCAAGGTCTGCAAGTGAGCTACGTCAACCGCAATTCCGATCTCTTCCATATCGGCCAGGACGGCGGCCAGCGGTTGTTCTACCTCGGTCAACAGTTGAAGTCCGTCTCGATCCGCCAACTGCTGGGTCAGCGCGCCAGCCAACTCACGCACGGCTTCGGCATCGGTGCCCAACTGCTCGGCGCCCGCGGCATTGTTTGGCTCCAACGTCAGCTGTCGTTGATCCGATTCACTGGTTCCCAACTCCCGACCGAGGAACCGGGCTACGAGATCGACCAGACTGAAAGATCGCTGACCGGGCAGAGCGAGATATGCCGCGAGGGCGGTATCAATTTCCAGCCCCTTCAGTTCCCAACCACGTGCCGCGAGAGCCAACATCGGGCCTTTGGCATCGTGCACGTACTTACCGCGAGAGGGATCTTTCAACCATTCCACGAGAGGTCCCAGTTCATCTTCGGAGCGCGTGGAAATATCCAGCCACGCGACCGCGGCTGCGCCTGCCAATGCAACGGCGTGCAGCTTCCCAGTCCCCCGACCCCAGGAACCCGCAAATGCCACACCTAAAGGTTCAGCACCGTTGGCCGCAAGCCAGGTCTCGAGGTCCTTGGGAGCCAGCTCTGATACCTCAGCCGTGATCTCGTCACCAGCGGAACTTACCTCGCCCTCGAGCGTTTCAAAGAGCCGATCCCGCAGCACTCGGAACTGCAGGGCATCAAGAACCTGGTGCACCCGATCTCTATCAATCGGTTCACGTCGCAGTTCGCCGAGGTTTACTGGGAGGTCAAGATCCCGCAGCAATCCGTTGAGGTCCAGATTGAGCAGCGCCTGACTCAAGTGCTCGCGCAACGATTCACCCTTTTTCCCAGGGATTTCATCAGCGTGAGCCACTACCTCGGTCAGCGATCCATACTGCTGGAGCCATTTGGAGGCGAATCCCGGCCCCACTCCCGGTACCCCGGGTANGTTGTCAGAGGTCTCNCCNACNAACGCTGCCAAATCCCGATAGCGATCGGGTGGCACTTTGTACTTCTCCTCAACAGCCTGCGGAGTCATCCGGGCCAGATCAGATACACCTTTGCGCGGGTACAACACGGTGACCCGGTCGTTAACGAGTTGGAGTACGTCACGATCTCCCGAAAGGACCAAGACCTCCATGTCCGCCTCCGACGCAACCGTGGCAAGCGTGGCGATGATGTCGTCTGCCTCAAAGCCCGGCATCCGCACATTGATGATGCCCATTGAGTCCAAAACCTGAGTGATGAGTTCTATCTGCGGCGAAAATTCCGGTGGCGAAGCCGAGCGGTTGGCTTTGTACTCGGGATATTTCTCGGATCGAAATGTTTCGCGAGATACGTCGAAAGCGACCGCCACGTGGGTGGGCTTCTCATCACGCAATGTATTGATCAACATGGCGGTGAATCCGTATACCGCGTTAGTCGGTTGACCTGTGGTCGTAGCGAAGTTCTCGACCGGAAGAGCATAAAAAGCCCGGTAGGCGAGCGAATGTCCGTCAAGGAGGAGGAGGCGTGGTGAGTCTGACATCGATCTGAGCCTATGCGCGGCTGTCGACAGTTGGACCAGCGACCCACCACTAACCCCTTCGATAACCTAGGCGTATGTCTTTTGATCGAGAAGCAGCGGCGGCCATGTTGAATGACAACCTCGGCGAACTAGCCACCACGATGGGCATCCACATCACTTCGGCAAGTCCCGAGGAAGTCCGAGCGACAATGCCTGTCGAGGGGAACCGTCAGCCTTACGGGCTCCTTCACGGCGGCGGCAGCGCGGTGCTTGCCGAGACGTTGGGATCAATTCATTCGGCCCTGTTGGCGCCAACCGGAACGGCGCCCGTCGGAATCGAACTATCCTGCAGCCACCATCGCTCTGCCCGATCAGGCACGGTTACCGCGGTATGTCGACCAATTAATAGCGGAAGGACGCTCGCGACTATGGGAATCACTATTACGGATGACCAAGACCGGGTCCTGTGCACATCCCGACTATCCTGCCTCTTTCGGGATACCCAAGCAGGACTATGACCAAAGTGCGGCATCACGATTAGCTCTACTTGCCTCGCTGGCAGCTCAGACCTGTCGTCGTCTACATGCCTCCCGCAGTAGCCAAAAGGCCCTCGGTCAGCACTTGGACTTGCGGCCCCATGACTCGCAAGCAAGTTCAACGTGTCGATCGTCTCGCAATTTGATTAATCCACCCACGTTCTCTCCGGGGAGGTACTTGGATGAACGACCTAGGTAGTGGTCGAGCCGCCCCTGGGTACCCTTGCCCATCCGGATGACGGCTGTCTCACCGGGATCGAGATAGGATCCTTTAGGGAATTCGTAGGTGCTGTAACGAACCTCTGCGACTAAGTAAGTCAGGTCAGCCCGCTGGTCTCCAGTGTTGAGGAAACTAACTGTTTCCTGATTGGGAGGATCAGGGTTACCAGGCGGATCATAGTTGACCGAAATCTTAATTTTTCCCATGACCGGATGGGTGCAATCCACCGCACACGGGTGGAAGTTCCAGAACCGTGCGTCACCATCTGGATCAATGAGGTACACCCCATTACCTGAGTAACGGGACTGCCCGGGGACTGCTAACTCACGTCGGCCACCACCCCAGAAAAACTCAGTAGCCGTGTTCTGGCCGCTACCCATTCGCACCACGACTTCCCCGCCTAGCGGAACTACGGCCCTGCGAGGAAAAGCGAAGTGGGATCTACCCGTGCTGAGACGCCAACCGCCAAGATTTACCGCGACGGGTCCATTGTTGACTAGGCGAACGAACTTCTTAGAAAGGTTTTCGCGGCCCTTGTAGCCTGGGTCGTAGTTCACGACTAGGTCTAGTTGGGCCTCTGCTTGAGGGCCCACCCCACAGGCATCAACATCGAATAAGCCGCGCCCTTGCTGTGCAGCCAGTTGCGCTGAAGCCAGATAAAGATCGGAATTCAGGGTTTCGGTCCCAAAGTTGTAGGGAAAAGCTAAGCCACGCTTGACTAGCTCGTTTTGCAAGTCCTTCCCTTTGCGGGTGAACGCACTCATCTGCTTGCGGATACGACCACTGGACTTATTTAACTTGCTGCTATTCCCGGCATAACGCAGCAGAATCTTCTTGCCAGCCAGACGCTTGAGCTGTCGTGTGGCTTGTTTGTAGTGACACTGACCTTTTTCCATCGTGTTAATTCCGGAGTTCCGGACATAAAAAGGACCTGAGTTATCGCCCTGAACGTCCACTCGAAGAGTGTCACCGTCCACGACTTGCTTGACTTTGGCCTCCGCCTGATTGAGTTTCTTACCGTTGACCACGACCCGTTTGATATCCGAGTCTGCCGCCTGGGAAGGCACAGTCGTCAGGATGGAAACTCCCATTAATCCGGCGACAGCCGCAGCGCTGATGATCCTCATACCCATGCCTTCCTGACGACTCCTAGTGCAGCGCGGTTCCCCAACTTGAGTGATTCGACGCGATTTTGCAGACATCCTCACCCTTATTTTCGGCACCAATACGAAATTCATGAGGGTTTCAATGCCACTTTTTAGTTTTATTGAGCCACGTCAGCGGGTTGTGATCAACGACATCTCATCACTATTGGGCCTGAAAAACCGGTCGTCTGCCACTCAGGGGCCAGTCACAAATCTTGCGGCAATGTCGTCCACATTGGACGGCTCTCGGTCTTGGCTCCAGATGAGATTCGCCGCCGCCCAGACGGCATCGACTGCAGCGCCAGCCACTTCTAGAAGACCCGCTTCGACTCGTGCCGAGGCCTCGCCGACGCTGACACCGTGAGAAGTCCATACCAAGTCCGGAACGGGTTTCAGTAGGTCCGCAAGATCAGCCAACAGGTAGTGGGGCCGTTGATGAGGATCAGCGCGCCACAAGTCAAGGACGCCGCTGACTCCAGTCATCACCATCGCCGCAGGAAGATTCGCTGAAACCGCTCCCTCAATATCGGTATCCAGCCGATCACCAACTACCAATGGTTCAGATCCAGTCACTCGCTCAGCCGCGAATCGCATGATCTCGGGGAAGGGTTTACCGGCTACTTGCGGCGTCCGTTTCGTTGCTGTTTCCACAGCAGCTACTAAGGCGCCATTACCGGGAGCAATACCTTGCTCAACGGGGATGGTGAGATCTACGTTGGTTGCCACCCAGGGGATTCCACGAGAGAGCGCAAAGGATGCTCTGGCCAGGTCATGCCATCCCACCTCTTTGCCGAACCCCTGCATAACCGCAGCCACATCGGCTTGCGCAACCTCCGGATGCGATGCATCTATAGGTTCCAGCCCCACAGCTGAAAGAGCTGCCGAAACCCCGGCGCCACCGACAGCGAGAACTCCGCTGCCCGCTGGTATCTGGTCATGGAGCAAACGAGCTCCGGCCTGGGCCGAGGTAGTGATCTGGGACGCTGAGGCTGGCAATCCCAGCCGCACGAGGTGGGCAGCGACCTCTTCGGGTGTCCGCGAGGCATTGTTCGTTACGTATCGTATGCCGACACTATGGGCTGCCGCCGTAGTGATGGTCTCGGCTGCACCCGGCACTGCCTGCTCCCCGACGTACACAACACCATCTAGATCAAGCAATAACGAGTCATACCTAGCCAGCAGTGCATCTTCCAGAATCATGACGCGATCGTGGCACGATTCATGTTCACTCGCTCCGGATCTCGGAAGACTCCTGCGGTGAGTCGCTATTCGAGATCCAGTCGAACGGACGGCATAGATCGCTATTGTTCGGATCAAATCCAACTGATGCGTTCCAGCAGGGTCGCATCTGCGCTGCCTTAACCCGTCGATACTGCCGCGGGTAGCCAGCCCGAACCCCAGGAGTCAGTTGTTCCGTTGACGAGTTTCTCGTTACGATCGCAGACCTCGCTGTACGACGGATCGAGATCACCCAAGCAAAGCTGTTGCCTACCGGAGGGCACGCTCAGCGGGAACACCAAGTTGAACTGTGTTCCCAAATTATTGTCGATATCGACCTGCCAATCACGCAGAGTCTGGAACTCGTCCCACTTGTCATAACCGCATTTGAAGTTGGAGTTCTTGCGCGACAGACCCGTTCCTCGCGAACCTTCGATCGATGCCGCCTCATGGACTCCCGCTAGATACATCTTCCAGTTCAACTCCGCGACCACGATCGTGGCGTTACTTGCCGACAGTGGATCATCGTTGATGTCGGGACTATCGATGTTTCCACTAGGCGCTGCTTCGCTCCACTTGGGCGTCCGCACTTCCACTTCCTTAGCCCCTGGGTTTAGGCAGTCTTGAATTTCCTTACTCGGCGTCTTGCCAGCAGCCTGCAGGTCTGCTGCCAAGTCGGTCGCCAACTCTGACGGAGGCAACGAGAAGGTTCCAATCGCCTGGGTGTACGAATCAGCAGGATCATTGGATTCGCCGATAACAACCTGATTCGCGAGATAGATGCCCTGG
>PAAU01000085.1 GCA_002699445.1 Micrococcales bacterium
ATCGTGGTGTTGCTCGCAATCTACACAGGTTTGCAGTTCGCCAATCGCATACCTCCATTTCTCGATGTGGATCAAGAAGGTGGCCGGGTCCAGCGTCTGATCGACATCACTGGATACCTTCCCTCAGCAAGGGAAATGGGCCAAACGATGACTCCCGCAGAGGTCAAGAAAGAAGCCCGAGCTATTGGCCGCACTATGGCCAAATTGTCACTGAATATGAATTTGGCCCCGGTGGTGGATGTCAGTGATCAGGACAGCAACGCAGTCATCGGCGATCGTTCATTCAGTGACGACCCGGAAAAGGTCACGGTCTTCGCAGACGCTTTCGCGGACGGTCTGCAGCAATCCGACGTCGTCCCCGTCGTAAAACACTTTCCTGGGCTAGGCGATGGATCCGGAAATACCGACTTTCAGTCGGCAACTACCCCTCGCCTATCCGACCTTCGTAATAAGGACTTGATCCCCTACGAGACGGTCCTCAAGAACGAACCGATTGCGGTTATGACAACTAATGCGGCTGTACCAGGGCTCACCAGCGGTAAGCCTGCCTCCATCTCCGCTGCCACCTACCGGCTTCTGCGAGAGGACTACGGCTTTGATGGGGTCGTCATGACCGATTCGCTGTCGGCGGCATCGATCCAAGCCGACCGCAGCCTTTCTCTCGCCGTACGGCAGGCACTCATCGCTGGAGCCGATATCGCGCTTTGGGACAGTCTCGGTGAAGCCAAACAAATCCGAAAGAACCTGACCACTGCCGTCAAGCGGGGTTTACTACCTGAACAACAAGTCAACGATTCCGTTGCACGTATTCTTGCCCTGAAAGGCGTCGATCTTTGCATCGGCCGTTGACTCGGTTCGGCGCATTTGGTGGGGAGTGGAACAATCTCTCTATGGAATCACCCCAATCACACCCATCCCCAGAAGATCCTCACGTGGTCGTAGTTGGGCCGGATGGAACTCCACTGGCAGATGGCGAGCCAGGTCAGCAAGAGCCCACGGGAATGATTGAGCAGCCCGCGAAGGTGATGCGCGTTGGATCCATGATCAAGCAACTACTGGAAGAGGTTCGCGACTCTCCACTCGATGACGCCGCCCGAGAGCGACTCCGCGAAGTTCACGCGCGATCCATTGCTGAGTTAGAGGATGGCTTGGCGCCCGAGTTGGTCGATGAGTTGCGCCGACTATCCCTGCCGTTCAGCGCCGACACGACTCCGTCTGACGCTGAACTACGCATCGCACAGGCCCAGTTAGTAGGCTGGCTAGAGGGGCTATTTCACGGCATTCAAACCGCTCTATTCGCACAGCAAATGGCAGCACGTGCCCAGTTTGAAGAGATGCGTCGTCGGGCGATTAGTCCCGGTGATCAACCGGAGGAGCCCTCGGCTGATGGACATCCCCAACGGCCTCCCACGGGCCCCTACCTATAGCTCTAGGCTGACGCCATGATCGATCCACGCCTGCTGCGCGCCGAACCTGACCTCTTTCGTGACTCCCAGTTACGTCGTGGTGCCGATAACTCTGCAGTCGATCGATTCTTGGAACTCGACCGAAGTCGGCGAACCGCCCAACAACTATTCGAGGAAGTCCGGGCTCAACAAAAGCAAATGGGCAAGCGCATCGGCCCCGCCCGAGGTGCAGAGAAACGGGGTGAGCTGACCGAGGGACAACAAGCGGAACTTGCCAGGTGGCTCACCGAAGCCGAGGAGCTATCGAATCGGGTCAAGGCGGCTGAAAGCGAAGTAGCTGACTTGGAGCCACAGGTCGAAGCTGCCGCAACCGAAATCGACAACCTAGTAGATCCAGACGCTCCCATTGGTTCGGAATCTGACTTCCGGACCCTGCACGAGGTCGGAAAACCTCGCGACTTTGACAGTGAAGGCTTTTCGCCCAAAGACCACCTAGAGCTCGGCGAGATCTTACGTGCCATAGATACTGATCGAGCGGCCAAGGTTTCCGGCTCGCGGTTCTTTTATTTGACAGGTGACGGGGCCTTGCTCGAATTGGCCTTGCTCAACCTTGCGATGAACTTCGCAACCGGAAACGGATTCACTCCTATTATCCCCCCCGCGCTCGTCCGACCCCCCGCAATGGCCGGTACCGGATTCCTTGGCCAAGCTGAAGAAAACGTCTACCGGCTCGAAGCCGACGATCTCTACCTCGTGGGTACGGCCGAAGTCCCCTTGGCCGCATTTCATTCCAATGAGATTCTTGACGCGGAACAACTCCCACTCCGTTACGCCGGGTTCTCGCCTTGCTTCCGAAGAGAAGCTGGCTCACACGGTCGAGATACTCGCGGCATCATTCGCGTACATCAGTTCGACAAAGTCGAAATGTTTTCTTTCTGCAATCCTGACGAGGCAGTCGCCGAACACGAGCGTCTACTGTCGTGGGAGCAAGAGTTTCTCGACCTGCTCGAACTGCCGTACCGGGTGATCGACGTCGCTACCGGAGATCTCGGCTCAAGCGCTGCAAGAAAGTACGATATCGAGGCTTGGATTCCTACTCAGGGTCGTTATCGCGAGGTCACCTCAACGTCGAACTGCACCACCTTTCAGTCCCGCAGGCTGAATATCCGGATGCGGAGCAAGTCGGGTTCGCCACATCCGCTCGCGACTCTGAACGGAACCTTGATCGCTATGCCGCGGGTGATTGTCGCCCTCTTAGAGAATCACCAATCGGCAGATGGGTCGGTCGCTATTCCCGAAGCTTTACGACCCTATCTTGGCGGTCGAGATCGTCTACTTCCAAAATGACCGCTGACAAACTTGGCGCGGCCTCGTTGCTCGCCACCGATCTCGACGGAACTTTGCTGCGGGATGACGAAACAGTGAGCGACTACACCAGAACTGCTTTTGCCGATGCTACGGCCCGGGGCGTGCGGGCGATTTTCGTGACTGGCCGACCGCCGCGCTGGATGCGACCAGTCGTCGCTACTACCGGACACTCGGGAACCGCGGTCTGTGCCAACGGTGCCGTCGTCGTAGACCTTGCTCAAGAGACCGTCCTGAAGAGCAACCCCATTCCTGGTGATGTCTTTGCGGAAACTGTGGCAACGGTTCGTCGCGCGATTCCCGGAGAACTTTATCTAGCGGTGGAACAAGCCCTGCCGGGGCCGATTTCCGCGACTGGATTGTTTCCGGAACCAGGATTCGTTCCAGCCAAGTCGGCAAATGTTCAGCAACTCGACACTCCTCTGCACCAGGTACCAGGGGTCGTCAAACTCCTAGTCCGAACACCGGGAGATCCCGCTGAGACGGCCGACCTCGCAAGTACGGTATCCGGTGCAACTGATGGGGCTGTCACCATCACCCACGCCAGTAAGCAACACCGAATGCTCGAGATTTCTGCCGCTGGAGTCGACAAGGCGGCCGCACTGGGTGAAATTGCCACCGACTGGAAATACGACGCCGACGACATCGTGGCTGTCGGAGATATGCCGAACGACATCGCCATGCTCTCCTGGGCCGGCTTGGGTTACGCAGTAGCATCTGCGCACCCAAGCGTGATCGCCGCGGCCGACGCCGTCGTACCTGATCCGGAGCATGACGGTGTTGCGCACCTTTTGACCCAGATTGGACTGGATAATCGCATCTAGGGCGCCACTTGTGACTGGCGCCACAAATCTCATCGTTCTAATTACAGTGCGTTGAACATATGGCGTTTTCTGTTTCGCTTCTTAGGCGGAAGCCTTCGAAATTCGAGTTCTTAGGCAATTACTAGATGTCACATTCATCGCGGTTATGTCTCAGAATCCTCTCAATATAGTCCGCATTCCGGATTATTCTTTTTCGATCCCCTCCCGCAGAGTGCATCGTCCTCTGGTGGCCAAAACCACGGGCGAAAGCCGCTCCGACGCTTCTGACAAGCGTCACACCCCGTACCGGGGATGAATGGATGAGGAGAGACATGGTTGCAACACGCACTCGACTTATGGCAGGCGCCGCTGGCGCAGTAGTCGCCGGCGGACTGCTGGTGGCGGCACCACCGGCAGCGACTTCGGCAGAGGCAGCGAACCGCATCAACGTCAAGAAGGCCGCGAAGGTCAAGCAGCTTCGCAAGGCTGTCGTGAAGACCGCCCGCAACCAGGTAGGTAGCAGTTACGTTTTCGGCTCAGCCGGGCCAAACTCATTCGACTGCTCTGGCCTGGTCCACTATTCCTACCGAAAAGCGACCGGCAAATCTCTACCCCGAACTTCGCACAGTCAACGCGCATCGCTGAAGCGGGTCAGCGCAAAGAATCGTAAGCCAGGAGATCTGGTTTTCTTTAACGGTAACGGCCACGTTGCTATCTATATAGGCAAGAACAAGATTGTTCACGCGGCCAGATCGGGTCGTGGCGTCCGTATCGACAACATCAGCGGCTGGTACGGCAGCACTCTAGGTGGCTACTCCCGCGTAGTTCAGCGGGCTTGAGCCAACTGAGACTACGTAAGGTTTCATAGGCTCCTCGGCACCCGCCGAGGAGCCTATTCCTTTCCGAGCCGGATATCCGCCAGCCAATCACTACCAGAGCGACCGTCTGTCTGGGCCCGTCCCGATTCGACCTCAATTCGTTGAGCACTCCATCTCGGATAGGAGCCCAAGAAAAGGACGTCTGCGCATACACGCCGGAGCGCAATCAGCGCCTCACCGATTTCGGCGTCCGCTACATGTCCGTCAAGATCCACCGAGAAACAGTAGTCACCTAACGCGTGGCGGGTCGGTCGCGACTCAAGTCGGGTCATGTTGATATCTCGCGCCGCCAACTCAGAAAGAATCTCCAGCAGTGCGCCCGCCCGATTAGCGTGGATATAGAGCACTAAACTGGTCTTGTCCGCACCGGTGACTGCGGGTAACGGACCCGGACGCGTGATCTTCACGAACCGGGTTTCTGCCTCTCGATTGTCTGCGATATCACTGGCGATGACCTCCAGCCCATAGCGCTCAGCAGCAGCCGCCGTTCCTATGGCCGCGTCGAAACCCGGATTTCCCTCGGCCGCCAGTCGTTGGGCCGCATTCGCAGTTGACTCGGTGTGAGCCACTTCAGCCTTCGGAAGATTCTGGTGTATCCATCTTCGGCATTGGGCAGCAGCATGAGGGTGGGTACCGACTACCTTCACGATGTCATCACCCGCGTCTGGGCGTCGCATCAAAACAAAACGCACTGGGATAGCGATCTCTGCCGCGATACGTAACGCTGGATCTGCGGCCAACTCGTCCAATGTGCCCGACACCGAACCCTCCACTGAGTTTTCAATGGGAACTACTGCCGCCGCCACCTCGCGCGAGCGAACCTGGCCCAAAGCAGACATCACAGATGCAGCCGGGCGAATCTGGTCTTCCACCGAACCGGGCATGGCGAGGGCTGCCATCTCGGAAAACGTACCGGGCGGACCCAGATACACCAGGTCTGCCGCCATCACGATTGCATCCGGTTGGCGTTCCCAATGGCCTGCTTCTCTTCTGGAGAAAGGTCGTGTTGTGAACCGTCAGCCGGTGCCGGAACTTCCTTCACGTAGGAGCGAGTCTCACTACGACCGTGAATCGTGGTCAAGACCAGACCCCGACCGTCATCGTCCAGTACGGCGGCGCTGAACGACAGTCGCCCCCCTAGATCCTCAAAAGCGTCATAGCGAACGACTGCTACGCGCGACAAGCCTCTTGTCGAGGCCGCTAAAGCTGCGACTTCCTCACGAAGTTCAGCAATCTCCTGGACTGAACCAGCAGCAACATAGCGCTCGGATACGGCGGCTGATTCATCAGGTTCGGATAGCCAACGGCGAGCCCTGCGCTCGACCACGTCCACACGACGTAACGCCAGCGCACCAACGATCAGCGCTACCACGGCCACAATCAAGGCAACTACGTCCACCGACCTAGCGTATCCGCACTAAGGTTCATGACATGACCTCCGATGACCCAAGCGTGGCAAACCTGGGGTTTGCAAGACTCGACATCGACCGAATGTCACGTACCGGTGACCCAGAGACGGTGTACGGGGCTGGTAAGTCGGCCGCCCACATTGTCGAGATCTTGACCAGGCTGCGGAAAGAGCATCCTGATCGAGCAGTAATGGCTACTCGGGTCGATTCTCAAAAGCTCGATACGGCAACGGCACTGTTGGACGACCCACAGGTACTCAGAGACGACACAGCACAAGCTCTCGTTGTCGGCCCCATGCCGGAGACAACGGGCAGTGTGGCCATTATCTGTGCCGGCACATCTGATCTACCTACCGCGGCCGAAGCAGCTTTGACCGTCCGGGTGCACGGCAGCGCCGCCACAGTGATTTCCGACGTCGGGGTTGCCGGACTACATCGCATTCTGTCCGTAAGCGATCAACTCGCCAATTTTGATTGTCTTGTTGTAGTGGCAGGTATGGAAGGAGCGCTACCCAGCGTTGTGGGTGGGCTGAGCGGAACTCCCTTGGTGGCTGTGCCGACCAGTGTCGGATACGGCACATCATTCGGGGGTATCACTGCACTGCTAGGCATGTTGAACTCCTGCGCACCCGGAGTTGTAGTCGTCAACATCGACAACGGGTACGGCGCTGGTGTCCACGCAGCTCGCGTCGCACGCGCAGCTGCGGCAACGTGAGCTGACTCGGATCTTCTGTTAAGAAGACCGCGCGCCACCACGAGATCAGCCTAGGCTGTTGTTATGGCCGACCTACACCTCGATGCGACGCTGGGAGTGGCTGGCGACATGCTGCTCGCCGCGCTGGTCGATGTCGGCGCCGATACTGCACTCATCCAGGAGTGTGTCGGCGCCGTTGCGCCTGAAGCACACATTTCGTTTTCTCAGACTCACCGGCAAGATCAACGCGCAACTCGTCTTCATATCTCGATCTCTCAGAAAGCACCCCCCAGAGATTGGGGCACCATACGATCCGAGTTGTCCGGCGCCGGTCTACCAGTCGAAGTGTTAGCCCAATCGCTTTCCGTTTTTGACGCACTTGCTCGTGCCGAAGCTAGGGTCCATGGAACTAATAAGGATTCAGTGCACTTCCATGAAGTCGGCGCTACTGACGCCTTGGTCGATGTTGTGGGTAGCTGCGCCGCATTAATCTCCCTCTCACCCGACCGGGTAACTTCAGGTCGGGTAGCTACGGGCACCGGCTACGCGACTACAGCACACGGCCGCTTGCCGGTACCTGTGCCCGCAGTTCTGGAACTCTTGGCCGCGACCGAGGCGACTGTCATTCCCGGACCAGCTGAATTTGAGGCCTGCACGCCGACAGGTGCGGCGTTGCTGGCGACGTGGACCCAGGACTGGTTGCCTGGCCCCACGATGACTGTAGATCGAATTGGGGTGGGGGCCGGTTCTCGCGATCCTGCGGGGCACCCAAATGTCACTCGGATCTTGATGGGCAGCAATCCGAACTACGGCACTACACAGCGTCAAGGCTCAGAGGTGCTGCTGGAGTGCAATATCGATGATATGGATCCCAGGCTGTGGCCAAGTGTGCTGGACTCCTTTATGGTTGCCGGTGCTCGCGATGCCTGGTTGACTCCGATCTTGATGAAAAAGGGGCGGCCAGCACACACACTGCACGTTTTGACGAGCCCCGAACAAAGCACCGTACTGACCGCGTTGGTAATGGAAGTGACGAGCTCGATCGGGTTGCGGATGAGTACCGTCGACAAAGTATCCCTGCGTCGGCGGACGGAAACCGTCGAGGTTATGGGTCACCCAGTCCGCGTCAAGCTCGCTTTTCTAGCTGATCAGCTCGTGAATATCCAGCCGGAGTGGGACGACGTCGCTTCGATCGCCGAAGTTGTCGATATACCTGCCAAAACGGTCCTGCGTCGGGCGACTACCGCTGCCACCGTTGCCTGGGGGTAAAGCGCTCGAACAACGTGGCCTCAACTCCGAGTATCTTCCTGCTCGACAACCATTGCAGGTGCACAGCTTATGGATTAGGCTCATCGTGTTCGAGCGTCGCTACATCCCCCGTTGGCGGCGCTCGAACTCTTTCTACTCTGGGGGGACTGCCAGCTCCGATCAAACGGTTCCCTCAAGAAACTCCTTTCGGGACCGCCTGATCTGTGAGCTCATTCCAGCACTCTTCGCGCCACTTAAGAGCATCTCCCGGTCGATTGCTAATGATCGCTGAGATTCCTCGACTCATGCACAATGCAACGTCTTGCTTGGTATCCACGGTAAAGACGTGAATCGGACGCCCCCGTTGTTGCCACAACCGCACCACATCTGGCTGATCTCGCACAATCTCAACCGAGGGTCCAGCGATCCGAGCGTCGTAAGGGAGTTGACCCGACCTGAGGAGTCGCGGGGTGCGTTCCATCAGATATACGGTTGGGATCCCCGGA
Source organism: Micrococcales bacterium (assembly GCA_002699445.1). Taxonomy (GTDB): domain Bacteria; phylum Actinomycetota; class Actinomycetes; order S36-B12. The sequence continues at coordinate 8,310 of PAAU01000085.1, forward strand.
GCGAGATCGCGCATTCGGCGCATAGCGATGGGGGAGAACGACATAACTCGGACCTGAGTGGCCTTCTCCTCGGGCGCATAAAGACCGAATCTTTTCAGCATCTGAACAAGCGCCTGCTCTGTGAATCCGCCGAAGCGGGTGGGGTGCTTGGTCTCGATAGCAATTTCGAGTCGTCGAGGGGAATCTACAACCACCTGCAGTAACTCGTCCAGAGTTAATACCGTTCGCCCCGTTAATGAGTCAGTGTCCGCTGACTTTCGTGCCTTATCTGGTTGCCACGATGAAAAGTCATGCTGACGCAGTTGCGACAGAGTTTTGTTCGAGACTCTGCCACTGCCGTCGCTGGTTCGGTCAATCCTGCTGTCATGCACGCAAACCAGATGACCATCGGCGGTAAGCCTGACGTCACACTCTAGGGCTTCGGCTCCTTCGTCAATAGCAAGCAAGTAAGCATTCAGAGTGTGCTCAGCCAGTTCTGCCGCCGCGCCCCGGTGGGCCACTACCTGCGGCCAGGATGGGCTTTGCTCCATGGTCCCAGCATGTACCATTTCGATCCGTTGAGGCATGGCGACGCCACGGAATACTGCTACCGAAACAACACCCCAGGGTTTAGGAGACCCTGCGGGTCGAGTGACTTCTTCACAGCTCGCATCGTTGCCATCTCGGCGGCTGAGCGCCTCAGATCCAAGTATTCGCTCTTGTATCGCCCAATCCCGTGCTCCGCCGAAATCGATCCACCCAGTTCCCCCACTAAGCTTAGGAGTTCGCGGGTTGGGTCCTCGTGACCCGGCAAAACCAACTGAATGTGCAGGTTGCCTTCCCGGATATGGCCAAAGATCCCAGATCGACCACCTAATCGATTCGTCAGCGCCTCAGTCTCAGCAGCCAGCGCATCGAGCTCTGCGGCGGGCACACTTACATCGAACTTGTGCAGCGCTCCTGGTAGGCGGCTCCACAGCGTCGTCTGTATTTCACGCAACTGCCAGAGCAAACGTCGCTGACTCATTTGGGTGGCCACCACGGTCTCGGGCCGCTCCGTGATCACCTCGGCAACACCCTGTCCCTCACCCCCGTCACCCACTTCCAGTAGCAGCACAAAGCCCTCAGCGGAATGAGCGAGTGGGTCTGCTCTATCACTCATTAGCGTCGCAGCATGCCAGCTGCTCCGGTCTACTACTTCAGCCGCCAGAAGAGAAAATCCAGGACCCGCGGCCGACCCGGACAGAGCAGCCGCTTCCACAAGGCCGTCGACCGGTAAGGCCAGCGTCGTTGCTTGCATTGGTGGCCGCCACAACTTCACCCTCACCTGAGTAACAACAGCTAAAGTTCCCTCGGAACCACAGAGCAGGCCAACCAAGTCATACCCGGTGTTGTCTTTGCTCAGACCAGGCCGGTCTGAGACAACTGCACCATCAGCGAGAACAAACTCCAACCCTAGGACCTGCGCGCGGGTGGAGCCATAAGCGCACACTCGTACGCCTCCCGCATTAGTCGCGACCGTGCCGCCGATAGTCGCGGTATCCCGAGCTGCCAAATCCACGCCATAACGCCAACCGTGCTGGGCCGCTACATCTTGGACTTCTGCGATCGTTGTGCCCGCCCCCGCAATCAATTGGCCAGTATCACTGTCAATGTGACGGACTCCGGTCATTCGGTCGAGGCACAGCAGAATCGGTGCTTGCCCATTCCGCGGCGGGGTACTTCCGCCCACCAGGCCAGTGTTACCCGACTGGATCTGCACCGGCACTCCTAACTGAGATGCCAACTGGAGAACCTTGGATACCTCATCGGCTGCCATCGGATGGACCACCGCAGCTACCGGACCTCCGGGCTGTCCCAGCCAATCGTTGGTTTGACTCGGAGTCGCCGTCGTTGCTACCTGATCACTCGTCAAGACTTGAGCCAACCGATCGGGAATCTGGGACATCACATCTCCCATCCTTACTCGACCCGGCACTAGACCGTCCTCGCATCACACTGGCCACGCGCAGGCTGAATGAAATTCCTAACCTAAGCGCCGGTTTGTTAGGACAGGAAAACTGTCACGGATTTGCGTCACCACATCCAGGTCCAGATCCACCATAAGAGTTTCCTCGAGATCGGCGCTAGCCTCCGCAAGGACCTCACCATCCGCAGCTACCACCACAGAACGGCCGCCCATCTGAACCCCTGCGTGGGTACCCACTGAATTGCAACCGACTACCACGGCCTGGTTCTCAATCGCTCGTGCTCGGCAGAGCACGCGCCAATGTTCAATACGGCCGGCAGGCCATCCTGACGAAATTAGAAACGCAGTCGCTCCGGTCGCTCCTTGCAGTCGATATAGCTCCGGAAATCTAAGGTCATAGCAAGTGGAGAGTCCCGTCTCACCCAGTGCAGTCTGGGCGCTGACAACTCGGTCACCTGGAACTACCGCCGCAGCTTCACCGTCATCGAACCCATATAGGTGGATCTTGCGATACGAGGCCGCCAACTTTCCCGTGGGATCAAATAGCAAGCTCGTATTTGACACACCGGCATCATGAACCTCTGGCAGCGACCCCGCATGGAGCCAGATCTCCTTCTGGCGCGCAAGCTCTCCCATGCGCTGAGAAAACTCCCCCTCGACCGACTGGGACACTCCCATCAAGAGATGTGTGTTGAAAGCACCGACCATCCATAGCTCGGGCAGTAGTACGACATCGGTATCATCGGCTAACTCCTCGACTTGAGAGGCCACCCGATTGATTCGGTCCGAGACGGGTTCGCGATCTTCGATAGAGACTTGCAACACCGCGATACGAATCATCACCCCAGCCTAGTCGTCACCGATCCACCGATTCCTGCGTATAGCAGCAACCGTTAGAGTCACGGCGTGGATCGAGATGACGACGGCCTAAAGCCTAGTGCGGCGGAAACGCCAGATCGCAGCTTTCTCGAGTTCGGAAGTCGACGCGGTCGATTGCTGATGGCCACCGCAATCCTGGCCAGCGGAATGGGCTTCCTTGATGGGACCGTGGTTAATGTTGCCCTCCCTCGAATCCAGGAAGATCTGGGCGGTGGCCTCGCCACCATGCAATGGGTTCTGGATTCCTATCTGCTCACCCTCGGGGCTTTGGTGCTTGTCGGCGGAGCACTCGGCGATCTACTCGGTCGCAAACGGATATTTGCATGGGGTATCGCGGGATTCGCCATTAGTTCGGCGCTGTGTGGGATCGCGCCAACGGCAGAGACTCTTGTCATCGCGCGAGCATTGCAGGGAGTAGCCGCTGCAGCGATGATCCCTGGTTCACTCGCCCTTCTTTCTTCCCTATTTGCGGCAGCTGATCGCGGTAAGGCGATCGGCTTGTGGTCAGGATTATCGGGTGTCGTCACCGCAATTGGACCGTTTGTTGGCGGCACTCTGGTCGATGCTTCCCCTTCCGGCTGGCGGTGGGTCTTTCTCATTAATCTTCCGCTGGCAGTAGTTGCCTTGATTTTGTGTCGCCCGATTCCAGACCTACCCGGTAATCGCAAGCCCGGAAAACTGGCTTCACAGGTAGACCTCCTGGGAGCTGGTATGACGGTGGTCGGTTTGGCGCTGGTCGTAGGGCCGTTGATTGAAATCGAGCGTCTCGGGGGGATACTCGCAGCTGTACTCACGACCATCGGTTTCGCGCTCTTAATGAGCTTCTGGTTCGTGGAGCGCTCACGCGAAGCGAGTCAACGGCCAGCGCCGATGATGCCGCCGAGCCTATGGCGATTCCGTTCCTTTACCGTCGCTAACCTGGTGACCTTCATCGTCTATGGTGCCCTCGGTGCGCTGCTGCTGCTTTTCACCATTGGCCTACAAATCGGTCTCGGCTGGTCGGCCTTAGCCGCGGGCGCCGCAGGGCTCCCCATCACCGTCATCTTGGCCCTGCTGTCCTCCAAGATCGGGGGATTGATCCCTCGCCTCGGTTCCCGGCTCTTGCTGACGGTAGGTAGTTTGCTGATGGCGATAGGTATGTTTGTGCTGTCCTTCCTACCGGTGGGTGCCACGTACCTCGCTAATGTGCTGCCGGGAATTCTCATTTTTGCGTTGGGGCTGGCCTTCGTGGTCGCTCCCATCACCACGACGGCCCTGGGTGATATTCCCGTAGACAGCAGTGGCGTGGGGTCCGGGGTGAACAACGCCTTGTCACGAATCTCCGGCCTAGTAGCCGTGGCCGTGGTCCCCCTACTCGCCGGACTATCGCATTCCAATGAACTAACTGGGGCGGCAGTACTGCCCGGTTACCAACGTGCAGTTCTCATCTGCGCCGGGCTATGNCTGGCTGGCGCNGCTCTTTCCTGGTTCGGCTTTACCCGTGACACTGGCCGGNTTGCAGCTAGCGATCCGGCTCCGNGCGAAAACTAGCTCGATTCCGGGTACCTCACCGTTTCCGAAGTCAGTCATATTTTGGCTAGGGTGATGAAATGACATGGTTACTCACCGGGGGAGCCGGCTTCATAGGCTGCCACGTGCTTCGATCACTCCGCTCCTCGGGACGAAACGTCGTTGTTTTTGATGATTTATCGACCGGGCTATCGGACCGTGTTCCCGATGATGTGCCCCTGGTGGAAGGCTCAGTGCTCGATCAGGCCCTTCTCGAAGACACCATGCGGAAATACGACGTTACTGGTGTGATTCATCTTGCGGCCAAGAAGGCCGTCGCCGAATCTGTCGCCAAACCTCTCTGGTACTACCGAGAGAATGTGGGCGGGATGGAGTCCGTTCTCGCCGCCATGGTGAGTTGCAACGTTGGCGCCATCGTTTATTCCTCGTCAGCTGCGGTGTACGGCGAGCCCACGATAAGTCCCGTCCGAGAGGACATTCCGCTTGATCCCATTTCACCTTACGGAGAAACAAAGTTGGTAGGGGAATGGCTCACTCGAGATGTTGCCGCCAGCAACGGCATCTCCTGGACCGCGCTTCGCTATTTCAATGTCGCGGGTGCTGGTGACCCGACACTGGGTGATCCCTCGGTGGCCAACCTGATCCCGATCGCCTTGCGCTCGGTACGAGAGGGGAAGAACTGCCACGTCTACGGCAGCGATTACGACACCCCGGACGGAACATGCTTGCGCGACTACATTCACGTAGCTGATCTCGCCGAGGCGCACACTGCGGCCGCTACTCTCTTGGAGACTGAGCAGATTGGTCTGCCGATCAACATCGGAACTGGATCTGGATCCAGCGTTATCGAAGTTCTTCAATCCATAGGTAGAGCCCTCGATGGCGAGGTCGCTTACGAAGTTGTCTCCCGTCGTCCGGGAGATCCACCCGCATTGGTGGCGGCCGCGGATCAGGCGAGCAGGGTCTTGGGGTGGAGTGCGCAGTATGACCTCGACGACATGACGGCCTCGGCTGCGGCGGCAGCGGGCTTACAAAAAATATGAGACTACTCCCTCGGCACTGGCGAGTCGAGGTGCTGTGGTGCTCCACCAGCGGTCACGTGACCCCAGCCGACCAAGTTGCCGTACTGCGCCCCCAAGATGACGCTCTGGGTATTGATCGGGACGCTGGTTCTCGACTTTGCCGTTGTTTGCGCTGTGATGACTGGATCAACGTCAGCAACCCCAACCAGCCGGAATCGAAATTTCTTCCGGAACCTGACCAGCTTCCTAGGCCTGAGCGAGGCAAGGCGTTAGAGGAGACGTTGGTGGTTCGGGGGATTGCCGTCATCCGCGGACTGCATTGCCTTTTCTTTTCGTTGACCGTCATCGCCATCATTATTTTCGAATGGGGTCTTCCTGGCTTACGGGATGAAGCCCAGACATTGGTCGAGTCTGCGGGAAGCATTGCAGAAAGTTCCCGTCCGGGAAATTCGCTACTCGTATCGGGGCTACAGAAGCTGAGCGATCTGGATGCCGAAGTAGCGCTTCGGCTGCTTGGACTTGCGCTCGGCTATGCGATTCTCGAGGGAGTTGAAGCGGTCTACTTGTGGCGTGGCAAGCGTTGGGCTGAATACCTGACCGTCATCGCTATCGCTACCCTGCTGCCCTACACCATCTATGCCCTGGTCGAGAAAGTGACTGTGTTTCGGCTGGTGGGCTTGGTTCTGGAGCTGGCGATTCTCGGCTACCTGGTTTGGACCAAACGTCTCTTCGGTGTCCGCGGCGGCAATCCCGCTTTAGAACGCGTCATAGACGAAGACACCGACTGGACGCGACTGCATCGATCCGCACCAGTAAGGCCTCTCGCTACACCGAAATCTGGCCACCCAGACTGACACTACTTTCACACCAAGCGACGTCTGCCGCTCGATGAGTGATGATCAAAAGGCCTCGATGACGGCATCTGCGAGTCAGCGCCCTCATTACAACGTCAGCCGAAGACGCATCTAGATACTCGGTCGGCTCATCCGCTACAACAATCGGGGTTTCCGATAGGAGAACTCGGGCCAGGGCCAGTCGTTGTCGCTGACCACCAGACACCGCCCGGCCAAAACGACCGACTGGAGTTTGCAGACCGTCGGGTAGGGCCGCAAGCCAAGGACCCAGGCCTAACTCAACCAAGATCTCGTGAATCTCTTCGTCAGTAGCCGAGCGGCGGGCCAGTCGAACGTTCTCCGCCACAGTTGAGTCGAAGAGGTGAGGATTCTGTTCTGCTAAGCCGATTATCCGACGCACATCATCACCGGTGGCTCGGGATAGATCTTGATCCGAGAAAAAGACTTTCCCTTGCGAAGGGCACAGTCGGGTGAGTCCCGCTGCAACTGTCGATTTACCCGAGCCACTGGGACCAACCAGGGCGACTGGGCGCCCTGGACGAACGTCAAGACTCACCGGCCCTACAACCCAATCATCTAGTTTCCACCCAGCACTGAGCGCAGTCACCTGGAGATCTACCGCTCCGGGTGCATCAATCGAGACTGGATTGACCGGATCTGGTACCGGGTTAGGAGCATCCAGTACCGCGGTAATCCGCCGGGCGGATTCACGTACTCGCAGAAGAGTGACGATGGCGGCGGGCAGCACCTGTACCGCCTCATAAGCAGCCAGCGGCACCAAGATCACCAAAGCGAGATTGACGCCGTCAAGAGCTCCCGAAGTGACCGCCTGAGTTCCAAAGACAATTGCCGCAACGATCGCTCCACCCTGAGCGAGGACCCCTAGAGCGGATCCCACACCACTGGAGCGAGCCGCTACGGCAGCAGCCTGGGTTAGTTCTTGATCAGCCGCTGCTATCCGATCCAAGAACCGCTGCTGCTGTCCGAGTGCGATGACCTCCGCGGATCCATCGGCGAGCGTTACCGTTTCAGCGGTCAACCGCGCCATAGCCGGAGCTACCTTTCGCTGACTGCGATCCAACCGACGCAGCGTCAACGCCGGAACAATCAAAGCTCCCACCAGGAGAGCCGCTGCCAACGCAAGCGCTGCAGCCGGGACGAAGATCGTCACCAGCAGTACCGATCCGATCCCCACGACTATCGCGACGATATAGGGCAGAGCCACCCGTAGGTAGAGATCGACGACAGCATCCACATCGGCCACTAATCGGTTCAATAAGTCGCCAGAACGGTAAGCGCTTGTGCCGGCTGGAGCCACCACGGTGAGCCGATCAAAGACAGCCAGCCTGAGATCGGTCAGCGATCGGAACGCGGCATCGTGACCGGTGAGCCGTTCCGCATAGCGAAAGACACCGCGACCAATTCCGAACGCCCGCACCAAGACAATGGCCACGCTGAGATAGAGGATCGGCGGCTGCTGCGACGCCTTAGAAATCAGGAAAGCGCTTGTCGCGAGCAATCCTACTGAACTGCCAATCGCCAGTGCACCCAGCAAGCCTGCCAACAGGAGGCGTCCCCGGACCGGACGGGCTGTGGCCATGACCCGGAATACGGGCCGGGACCGCCAGCCACGGTTCGCGGTCATGGTCTTAACCCCGGAAGCGGCACTTGACCTGCCCCACTGACAGCAACTTGTTCGGAAATCTGTTCCACCGGCTCCAGATGGACGATGTGGTCTGCCAGAGTTATCAGAGCAGGGCGGTGAGCAACCATTACTACCGTCCTGCCCTCCGCCCGCAGCTCAGCGATAACGTCCGCAACCACTTGCTCGGTATGACTGTCCAAGGACGCCGACGGCTCATCTAGTAGCACCAGCGGTTTGGACCGAAGCAAAACTCTGGCCAAGCCAATGCGACGACGTTGACCCGCGGATACTCCTGCGCCGGTGTCAGACAGAACTTGTTGCAAAACGTCGGGAGTCAGTCCGGCTTGATAAGCGACTCGTTCAACCGACTCAGTGTCGGCATTAGGTGCGCCCAGCCTGATGTTTGAGAATACCGAGCCGGCCAGCATCACTGGTTCTTGAGGTAACCACGCGATTTGATCCAGCCAGGCCTCCGAATCAATATCGCTTAATGACCGTGACCGCTGTTCTCCCGTCACTTCGACCACACCAGCAGTGGGTTGCATAAAACTCAGAACGAGTTGAAGCAAAGTTGATTTTCCGGAGCCAGAGGGGCCGGTAACTGCAGTCACTTGCCCTACCGGGAAGCTACAGGACAACTTTTTTAGTACCTCAACATCTCGATCTGGATATCGACAGCTCACATCCACAAGATCAAGTGCAAGAGGGCCCGCCGGAGCCCCTCCGATCGCGGCTGACTCCACCAGCGGTGTCTCCAGAATGTCTAGTAGTTCCCCAGCAGCACTGATGCCTTCGGCTGCCGCGTGATACTGCGCACCAACCATGCGCAGCGGCAAATACGCTTCTGGGGCCAGGATGAGAACGAACAAGGCGGTCTGCAAATCCATACTGCCACCGACGAGTCTGAGTCCGATCGACACTGCCACTATCGCGACGCTCAAAGTCGCAAGTAACTCAAGTACTAGCGAGCTCAGAAAGGACACTCGGAGCACCCTCATAGTGGCTTTGCGATAACGGTCGCCGACCTGGCGAATATTGGCCGCTTGGGCTTTAGCCCGACCAAAAACTTTGAGAGTCGGCAGCCCCGCAACGACATCCAAAAAGTAGCCGGAAAGCACCGCGAGCGTGCGCCATTGCCGATCGACTTTGCCTTGCGTGTACCAACCTACGAGAACCATGAAGAGGGGAATGAGCGGTAGCGTGAAGGCCACGATCGCCGCCGCCAGCAGATCCTGAGAAAGGATCACCGCTCCCAAGACTATTGGCACTACCACTGCCAAAAGCAGCTGTGGCAGATACCGCGCAAAGTAGGCATCGAGCGCATCAATCCCGCGTCCAGTCAGTTGCGCGATGCCGCCGGTGGATCGTGAATCGAGGAATTGAGGTCCAAGCTTGACTGCGTGGTCGAGAACAGCCATTCGGAGCTGACTCTTAGCTTGGGCTGATGATCTGAAGGCGATCCAGTCTTGAAGGTAGGAGAGGAGTGCACGAATCGCGAACACTGCCGCCAAGCCAGCTGTCAGTTGGCCAATACTCGCAAGATCCGCACCTCGCTGAAACACGTCAGTGATGATGCGCGCCAACAATGCCGCCTGAATGACGATCGTCACCGCCGTGGCTGCCCCCAAGATCACCGAGAGAATAAGGAAAAGCCGAGTAGCCTGCGCCCATTTGATGAGGCGAGGGTCGAGAGGTCGCATGACTTATTCCGTTTAAGGGCCAAAAGATCCGCAGCAGCACACTGCCGTCGCTATCCGAGCCTACTACCGAGTTGTTCCGTGCGCTTACGGATGGCTAACCCGCGGGTATCCGCACTCAAGAAGCAAAATATATATTTGCTGACTAGCCTGCGGCCATGACTAAGGGCACAAAGAAAATCCAGAAGACCACGGTCAAGAAGCGAATGAAGAAGACGGTCTACGAGGATGAACTCATCCGCCTGCAGGCCGAACTTGTTGAAATGCAGGAATGGGTCCGAAAGACCGGGGCACGAGTAGTTGTCGTTTTCGAGGGTCGCGACGCTGCAGGCAAGGGCGGGACGATTAAGCGAGTGTCGCAGTACCTCAACCCCAGGATCGCTCGAACAGTGGCCTTACCAGCACCAACGGAGCGGGAGAAAACCGAGTGGTACTTCCAGCGTTACGTCCCCCACCTTCCAGCAGCAGGAGAAATCGTTCTCTTTGACCGGTCGTGGTACAACCGGGCTGGGGTCGAGCGGGTTATGGGATTCTGCACCCCTGATGAATACAGTCGATTCCTGCATCAGGCGCCCATCTTTGAACGCATGTTGCACGAAGACGGCATCATGCTCCGCAAGTACTGGTTCAGTGTCTCCGATGAAGAGCAAGAGGTCAGGTTCCGTTCTCGCCTCCACGACCCCATGCGCCGTTGGAAACTCTCACCGATGGACCTTGAGTCCATTGCACGCTGGGAGGACTACTCGCGGGCGAAAGACGACATGTTCGTTCACACAGATGTGAGCCCTGCCCACTGGTATGTGGTGGAGAGTGACGATAAGCGTCGCGCTCGAATCAACTGCATAAACCATTTACTGTCGACGATCCCGTATTCAACCGTGCCACCCCCCGAAATCGAGTTGCCGGGCCGCCCGGAATCGACCGGCTACGTAAGGCCACCTAAAGACACTCAAAATCATGTGCCCGATCATTCTCGAGCAGTTGAGCACGGTGCAAAAGCAGCCAAACACAACTAGAGACAACTCGGCGCTGCGCCCGATGGCGCGGAGCCAACTCTCTCATCGATGGCGTCACATCGCCAAGAGTTCCTTCATCCAAGAAGTCAACGCTCTGCGCCGGCAAGACAAAGAGTCCGCCAGGCAGGTAGGGGCGATTTCGGGTAACTGATTTCGGCTACCTACTAGTCGCTGGGTCATATTATGGTGCTAAACCAGGACAAATTGGCCGGATATCGCACTCTATGCTCGATGTTGATACCCTAGGGGGTAATCATATTCGTTGGACCTGACCTAACCGAACTACTTCGCTACTATTAGATA
>PAAU01000086.1 GCA_002699445.1 Micrococcales bacterium
TTCGATCCGACGCTTCGACGTTCTTCTCGGATTCGTCCCAGTTCGGCGACCTGCGACGAGCAGCCAACGAAGAAGCTACGCACTCAGCCCCCGCCTGTCCCATCCGTACCAGTTTCCGACACGGTGACACCGGTAGCTTCGGACACTCCGACAGTTACGGCTGGTAAGTTCGCCAGCACCGATGTCACTGACATTCCGTGCGACGCATGCGGCGATCACCGTCCTCATGCCGGCTCGCCAATGTTGCTGTGTGATGGCTGCAATCGCGGTTTTCACACAAAGTGTGCAAAGATCTCTGTCATGCCACATGCTGATCATGACTGGCTGTGTCATTCATGCCTGCAGCCTGGGATGAGGGTGTCTGTGTTCATGCGGCGTAACAAGCAATGGCAGGACGGTACAGTACGCACTCAGTTACCTCCAGGCATGGGCACGGAAATTGTCTACGACAACGGTGCTCGAGCAATCGAGAATTTGTATGCAGAACGCTGGAAGCCTCTATATGATAACACGTTTGCTCACATCATGAATCTCGTTGCGCAGGATGCACCGCCAGATGTTCGTAACATCAGTGTCTGGATGGCCACCAATCCTAGGTCACTTGCACACCTGAAGCGGTTCCCTCAGTATGTGCAGGATTTGTGGCAGAAGTCGCGGCTGAAGGAATTCCAGTCCATCATCGCGAAAAATGCAGTCGAGATTGTTGATCGTTCTCAGCTTCCGCCGAACGCCATCGTCATCCCGGGCGCCTGGATTTTCAAGGTGAAAGGTGATGGGACGTTCAAGTCGCGTCTCATCTTGCTGGGGCATCTCATGCCAAAAGATGACGAGGTTGATGTAGCTGCGCCCACTCCTCGCCTTGCCACAGTTCGTTTTGTCTTGGCAACGGCTATCAAGCTTGGGCTAGATGTTGAGGTTGCTGATGTAGACACTGCATTTACTTACGCGGCTCCACACACGACCATCTACGCGTCTATTCCGGGTGGTCTCTACGCCGACGGCAGGCTAGATGGTAAGTACATGCACCTTCTCAAGAACTTGTATGGGGCGGACACAGCTCCACGCATGTTTCACAATTTGCTTCACAACTGGTTCATCGCCGACTCCTTCCAGGTCAACGAACACGAGCCCTGCCTTTATTTTCGTTGGTATGGAGACACGCCTCTATTTGTTCTTGTGCACGTTGACGATTGTATCATCGTGTCTTCGCAAGAACATGTCCACTATTTCAAGGCTCGTCTGAGGAAAGTTTTCAGCCTCAAAGAACTCGGCCCGCTTGGTCTCAACAGCGACGGCTCGCCCTCGCTCGTTCTCGGCATGGAAATCATCCGCACCGACGACGAGTTTCAGGTGAGACAGACCAAGCTCATCGATTCACTTGTGGAGCGCGCAGGTACCGAACTGCACAATGCCGTGCACGAGAAGGTTCCGATCCGTGACATTCGACTTGACTCATCCTCATCGCCGACGACGGAGGCTGAGCGTGTCAAATGGAAACTTCGTCCCTATCGGTCCTTCCTAGGTGTTGTCGGGTATCTCATGCTCGGCTCTAGGAACGATTGTGCGTTCGCATATCAGGTGTTGGCCCGATTTAATGACAGCTATGGGCAAGACCACTGGAATGCGTTGATTGCGTTGATCTCGTACCTGAAGAAAACACGTGACACTCATTATTTGTCCATCTCGAAGCATGGTGGTTGGTGTTTTTCTGCATATTGTGATTCCGACTGGAATGGCAGTGAAGACTGCCGTTCGTCTACCGGCTGGATAGTCTTCTTCGGCTGGACACCTATTTCTTGGGTGTCTCGCTTGCAGCGCGTGACCGCGCGATCGACTGGCGAGGCCGAGTTCATCGCGTTGTCTAGTCTGTCTCAAGAGGCCGTTTTCCTGCAGATGTTTGCCCGATCGTTACGTGTTCCAAAATCTAGTGTTCAAATTTTTGGCAACGATAAGTCTCGATACATGGCAGATAGCTCGCGTCCAGCATCTCTCTTCGATACGGCCGTCAAGATCTGGTCAGATTCGAAGGTAGCATTGGCACAGGCGGCCAAGCCCGACTGTTGGGTGGTAGACAAACTGCGGCACATTCGCACTGCATTTTTCTTTTTCAAGTCATATGTTCGCTCAGCTGATCTGCAGTTATGCTCGGTCAGCGGCAACGACAATTGCAGCGACATCTTCACCAAGGGCTTCGGTGCACCCGGCAAAACCGCGGCGAACCAGAAGGCTGAGCTCTTCCAGCGACATGCTCTATTCTGCGCTGGCCGTAGATGAACATGTCTTCACCATGTGCTGAGCTTCGAGCTCTGAGTTCCATCCTCGCCTCATCATTGCATCACTTTTTCAATTGAGAGTCGAGCCTCGAGGCTCTGCCCCGTGCATCCTCGCCTTGACTCTGCGATGCTGTCATCATGTTTGTACGAGTGCTTTGAGCTTCGAGGCTCTACGGCTACGGCTGTATCCTCGCCTCATAGCGCTTCGTCTGTTCTTCTCATACTTCGAGCTTCGAGGCTCTGCGCTGCATCTCATCGCATCCTCGCCTCGTTGTTGGTTGCGAACCTGTGTTCCACACTCACATGTGAGCACACGTTCAGGCTGACGCTGCTACTTTCTGAGTGCAGGTCTATAGGCTCGGTCCGGTACCTTGAATAGTGGGGGTCTCGAGAGGCCAGTGAGGCCGCTTGTGCATCTGGGATGTGTTCCGCCCAGTTGCTCGAGTGTGTTCGTTCCGCTCTCTTGCCTCACACCATTCAGGTTCGGCTGGGCCTCTTCTCACGCTTGCAAAGTGCTATACGCCGCGTCTCGGGCCGCCACATGCCTGAGACGAACAATTTCAGTCGACCGAGACAGTGACAGAATTCTCTTTAGGAACTCTGTGCCTGTCAGTCATCTCGCTCATATGCGGTCGACAATTACTTTGGTGCTTTTAAGGAGGTCGAAGTCAACAAGGTGCACCCCCGATGCTGCGAAGCACGGCGACCTACCTCCAGGCGGCGTTCGCACGGCGTGTTTGTTTCTCTCATTTCTTTCCCGCAAAGAGCTGCATCGACCTCAACATGTCGGAGCTCTTCTCGAGTGGGGGTGTGGGTACCCGCATTCAGTACTTGGGAAGAAAAGGGACCAAGACAATTGATTATGATAAGTCTGACTATCACGGTCAGTAGTTTGACCGTGACATGTAATTAAGACTGGCCAAACATTATAAAAACCCCAGAGGTGCCATTTTCGGCATTCCTCGAACCACAAAATCTGACTTGCAATTGTACAGTGCTTTCACTTTAATCCCAATCTGTGTACGCTTCACCCCACGGTAGAGGGTTGGTAGCGTGGCCGCGCGTGTTATCGTCCGGCCCAAATACACTGATACGTGTGCCCGGAACTGCGGGCACTAAGAGGTTATGGGTTAAGTCCCCGTCTTCATCTGTACGCTTCGCTTATACATCTGAAGTTTGTTTCGATGCCTATTCTCAATCAACAGGAACAGGAGACCGAGCAGGAAGCCATGCTCGACGAAGATACCAGGCTACGTATGCGAGGTCATCCCCAATCTCACATCTACCGTTTTCGTTCAAATGACCTCACCTACGAGACGATCGTTCACCTTCCCGTCCCCTGGTACGACCGAGACGGTAACGTTCCCGATACGTACTGGAATCTTCTTCTTGAGTACGGCATTCCTGCTTCTGTCCTCCCTTCACGAGTCTCGCAGCAGAATCCCTCTCTCACGGCTCGCGAGCAAGAGCTTCGCTCTTATGCCTCGCAAGCCTCGAAAGGATTCACTGCGTCGAACTCGCGAAGCTCGTTCAGCCCCGCCGCGTTCGCGCCGTACAACGGCACATTCGCGGCAAGATTCGGATCACCGGTGAGACCCCTCAACTTCTCGGTGCCCTCGACACCAATCTCGTCGGCAACTCGACCATCCCCATCGACCACCGAGCTGATGCAGCGAGCGGCGAATGCGAACATTCGCACTCCCCTCCGCACCGGATCCGACACACTTTCCGGTCGGGACACCTCCAGTGTTCTTACCGACCGGCCCCTCCCACCGCAACCCGAGTCGGAGATGCGTACCAGTTCCGACACGCATTTCTGTGATCACATTGATTTTGCCCTTCCCGTTGCTACTTGGAACCGAATTCGCACTCAGTTGCTCGAAGTCGGTTTGTGCAAGGTTCTGCAGGCATTCTCCATGACCGACAAGCAGTTCCAGCAGGCTATGCTCTCGTCTCGGATTCCGGACTCGTTCGCGCATGTCGGCAAGAAGGAGTTCACTCCCGACGCCTGGCGAGACATGAAAGAATGGTTCGAGTCCCTCGACGTGTGGAATTTCCTCTGTGCAGTGCAGTCCAAGAACTTTCGCGCAATTCTCGACTCGCACGAGTCGATATCCATCGGCGGCAACGAGATGGCTCGCATGTTGTTGCATGTCCCCGACTTTGTGTTCCTCGGACATTCTGAGCTCACCACCGGCATCACGGATTGGCATTCCCTCCATGTTCTCGAATCCCCCACGCTTTTGTGCGCATCTTTGTCCAGTGTGGTGCTTCGAGACAGGGCGCTTCGACCGCTCATCCTCCAGAAGGTGAATCATGAGGCGAAGGCGTATATACGTTCTACATTTGTTCGGAATGATGGCCTCTTCATCACTTACATTGCCGCCCTTCACTCGTGGCGATACAAGGAGTCGGAGGTCTGGTCGCGGCTTTTCCAGCTCAACGCGCAGCTGGCCAGCAAGAAGCCACAAGGTGTGCCGATTCGTGACTGGCGCCTCAAGTTGGACAGGTGGCGTCTCGAGCGGCGAACCCTTGCGCACTCCGACATCGACTCGGACAATCAGAACATATGGATGATGCGCGTGCTCGAGTCCTTCTCCCAAGAGGCCTGGTACAAGAAGTTCCGCAAGGACATGGCCCACGACGAGCGCAGAGGCGTCTTCATCGAGTCCGCGGACGAAATGTGGACGAAGCTCGAGTTCGAGGAGACCTGGCTCGACGACGATCCCACGGGACGACGTGTCAACACGGTCGGCGCCGACGAAGGAGCAGACGATCACTCTCCGACCCACAGGTCCAGCGAGCGAAGCAACCGTTTCTCTCGCGACTACGAGGTTGCTGCTGTCGGTCGAGGCAGAGGTCGAGGGACATATTCCCGCGGCCGCAACGACGAGCGGGACTCGCGAAGACCGGGCGAGGCCAGGCCCGCACGAGAGGCTCTTCGAGGAGACAACGACTCTCGTCGACCCGGCGCACGCAGGTGGGCATCAATCGGCTTCGCGCACGAGCATCCGCATGCGAAACCGAACGACGACGAATGGCGCTGCCGGATCTGCAAGAAGAATCCGTGCGTTGGGTTCTGCGAGGTTTGCCTTATGACATGTGGGCACAAAGCGTATCATTCCAGTCCCAGTGCATGTCCATATGTCAATGGCGAACGCGCGGTACGTGCATGGGATTACACGCGCCAGCGCATCAAATGCCGTGCGCCTCGTGCCGACCACCAGCCGTGGAACTGCCCCTCCAAGAAGGTGGTGCGAATCTGCAACCGACAGCATCCGCCCCGCCTTATGGTCAGTTACGACAGCAGATCCCAGAAATCTGTGGCCGCCGTGTCTAGTGCTGCAGGTGTTCGCACGACTGCATCGCGAGGAGCACTGGCAGACCTCGAGGCATACCAGGACTCAGAATTCCAGGAGGACAGTGCCGACGAATCCGAGGCGGATGCCGACGACACGGAAGTTGTGTGCAACCATCTGTGTGCATTTCTCGAACAGGATCGAGATAGCCACATAGTAGCACATGACACGCAGCATGACGCACAGCAGCCACACCAGTCGTCTTCATCGTCCGGTATAGGAGTGCACAGTGCAGTCACGTCTCGACCCGATCTAGAGGAGTCTGTTCGCGAAGCGGTGGATCGTCATTACGCCGCGAGTCGTCACAAAACAGTTGGTGTCACGTACATCATCAACTTCATCGATCAGGCTAATCGTCCTCTCGGAGCCATGTTATTAGATTCAGGCGCCCAGATCAACATCGAGTCCGACATCTCCTGCTTCGTGGGGTACATCGAGCCCTCGGACGTGCAAATCGGCTTAGCAGACAAGTCTGCATCGCTGAAGAACTGCGGAGTCGGCCTTCGTGAGCGGCGACTCCGAGACATCGACGGCAACGTCTATATCTACCGCGACAGGGCGTATTACTGCCCGGACGCCGCCTACCCGATCATGAGCACAGGTGAGTGGGAGCGCCGCGATGCGACGGTGGTCATCAACCCCGGCAAGCGTTTTCGCAAGACGGCCAGCGGCAAGGCACTCCCGCCGGACGGCAAGATCGCGGTGATCATCGACACCAACGAGCGCATGCTGGTGCTGCGGCAGGTGGCAGGTCAGGCAGGTCTGCACTGGCTGATGCCAATACAGCCCACTACGGTGGAGGATGTCGAGCAAAATCGCATTATGACTCGCAACAGGCAGTTTGTAGCGAGCATGCAACAGTTGCAGGCCGATCTCGATGTCGCTACCGACGGGCCCTCCGTGAAAATGTATCAGACCAAAATCAAGCATATCGAGCAACAACTCGAGGAGGCCCATCTTGTACATTCTCAACTGTATGGTGCGACACAGGAAGACAGCAAGCGCCTGATCGCGGCGGCGTACGAGGCCATCACCGCCTCGCAAGCAATCGAGCACGACGACAGCAGCATCTACTCCGGCGGCGGTTCGAGAACCTGGGCGAACGACTTAGTCACCCAGCAGACCGAAGATGTCTGCTCAAGGTGCCGAGGTCCAGGTCACAAACTCGGTACGTGCATCTACCCTTGCTACTGGTGTGAGTCCGTGACAGGATGCAAAGCTGAGTGCCCGCTTGCGCAAGGTCAGCTTCCGGCTCAGGTTCGACAACTCCCGGAACGCAACATCGCACATGTCAGCCACCCCACACATGTGCCCCTGACCTCGCATCGGCATTCGGTTGGAANCAGCATCCCATCAGATGATGCGTNACCTGCACCGCANTTGTCTGTCTCATGCGCTTCGCTACAGATAGTGCAAGAGTCAGTGGCGCAGTTTCTCCGACAGCATCCCGATACATCGATCCCCGACGCAGTTGAGAAGGTCGTCATGGCTCTGGCTGCCGAAATTCCGGAGCACACGGACATCTTTGCAGACATGCCGGCGAATGTTGCATGCTTGCTGCAAGAGATTCGCTCCGACTCGGTCGAATCGGAAGCAGACCATCCTCCCGGTTTTCCACACCGACACGATACACGAGCGGCACATGTCGCAGCGGCGCATGTCGCAGCGGCACATGCCGCTTCAGGCAGCAACTCGGCCCATGCCGACGCATCTGGCCTCTCATCAGAGGCAGCGGCCGTTGCCGCATCGGCCGATGCCGATACGATGGAGACTCCGGCATATGTCGGCACGGCCCATGCCGCAGTCTCATGCCTCGCATCTGAGGCGGCGGCCGATGTCGCAGCGGCTGATGTCGCATCGGCCGATGTCGATATGACTGAGACACCGGCACATGTCGGTGCGGCCCATGCCGCGGTCTCATGCCTCGCATCAGAGGCGGCGGCTCCTGTCGCGGCGGCTTATGTCGCTCCTCAAGCATCTGCACAAGATGGGAGCTGCCGCGCGGTGGAAGTTGCACCGAGGCCGAGCACTTCGTCGACTGCACCACGTTCCGGCGAATCGGAGCTCGACGTCCACACGAAGGCTGCCGCATATGAACAAGCTCTACAATCGGTGGTCGCAACTCATGGTTGGGTGCATGTTGTCCGTAACATGCATTCCCTTCCAAATGCCGGTGAACTCACGCCATCTGAGTGGACACAGGTCTTGACGGTGGCAGAGCGTGCTTCGCTGGCGGATGCCTTCGCAAAGGTCGAGCGATCCGCTTCCAAGCTCGACTGCACCCAGGACACGGCAGTCGAGGTGCAGGCCGTCCAGAACTACATCGAGGCTCGGACGGCAGCAGACGCGATCGTCGAGCACATCGTCACACGCCTTTGTCGCATCTGCTCGGTCGCGTATCACATGCAACGTCCGCATGACCCTGGCACAGCACTACGCGACCCTCATGGTAGTAATCACGACTGTCAGCATGACATCATGCGACGAATCCTCACCATTTCGTCTGCGCGACGAGTAGGTCTCCCCGCGACTCGGAGACGTGTGCGCAGACGTAAAATAGTGGACATATGCAGCGGCCAGCAGTCGCTGGCCAAATACATCCTGCTCTTCGATGCTGGCGCTGAGGTCCTCAGTATTGACGTGATCGACAAGCGCGAAGCCCTGGCTGAGCTTCCCGATCACCTGCATCACCGAGTACATTTTGTTTCGCTCGACCTCGACACCGACCCGCTCACCTTCGACAGGTTACAACAACTGGTGCGCACACATCTGCGATGTGACATCGGCGACTTGTATGCCACACACTTTTCACCGTGTTGCAAATCATACTCGACAGCAGATGCAGGCAGGTCGGGATACCGTTTGCCAGACGGCCGCCCCAACCCGAAGGCTGATCCCAGGCGACGCAGATACGCAGTCATGTGGGATCGAATCATCTCCACAGTGCTGCACACCATGTCTCAGGCAGTTACCACACAGCCAGACATGCTGGTTACGATTGAGAATCCATACGGTATGTTTAGGTTGCATCCCTCGGTCGTTTTGCTTTTGCAACGTCCTGACACGCAGTGGCGGCTGCTGGAGGTCGACTACTGCAAGGCTGCCGATCCTGAGTTCGACGGCGATCGCGTCTTCACACAAAAGCGATCGGACATCCTCACGTATGGTGTCCGTCCTGTTTCAGATTTTGACACGCCCAGGTGCAACCGCGACTGTCGATTCCGTTTTCCAGAGAGCTCTGGTATGTCCTACTATCACCTCCGTGCTATTCGCATCGATTGGCGTTCTCCGAAGGGTCAAATCAAGCAATTAGGCTCCATGAGGCATGCTGTTCCCTGCGGTTTGTTTCGAATTCTTTTTGAGGAACATGAGCAGTGGTTGTGCGCTAAGCTCGACGACAGCAGTGCCATGGTAGTCGTGCCATCCAGCATCGAGCACGCATTGGTCAACACGAAGCGCATCGAGGAGTCTGCATTGGTACCCAAGCGCAAGCCTCCGCTGGTCACGGAGACACATGCACAGGCCTACAGCAATGAGCTCACACGCATGCAGAAACTGTATCTGTTGCTTCATTTTCGATTCGGACATGCATCGCTGAAGCGCCTCAAGGAGCTCACACCCTTCGCCAAGATACTCACTCGTGCGCATAAGGTCGAGTGTCCCATATGTCTGTCGGCGAAAGCCACGAAGCGCCCTCACATCGGCAAACTGTTGCGCATGTCATATGCTCTCGCTCTCGTGTGTTTTGATATCCAGGGGCCGTTTCGAGTCGAGGACGTTGACGGTAACCGCTACAATCTGCTGCTCGTCGACGATCACACCGACTTCAAATGGCTCTACCGACTTCGCAACAAAGATCAGTTAGGTGCCACATTGCGACTTTGGATGGCCACTCTAGGTGTCTCGCCGGAACGACTTCGACACGACGGTGCCGGAGAGAATCTCGGGAACAACGGTATCAATTCGGTGACCCAAATTTGTTACGAACGATGCATATACCCTGAGCGCACGGTCCCTTATAACCCGCAGCAGCTCACTCGATGCGAGCGCGTCAATCGCACTTTTCTCGAGTGCGCTCGATGTCTTCTTCTCACTACACCCGGCGCCACCGACGACCTCTGGGGGTATGCATTCATGCATGCCTGTTACCTAGACCAGTTCCTAGCATCTGAGGCTCTCGGTGGTTCCCCGTACTCGCGCTGGTATGGTTCTCCTCCGTCTCAAGATCTTCTTAATGGCATCCGCACGTGGGGCTCTATTGTAGTTTTCACGCACAATGAGGACCGGCACAAGTTACAAATGCCAGGTCATCAAGGCATGTTCTTAGGATATTCTTCAGTTTGCGACGGAGTCTTCATACGCGATCTGGACAACGCCAACAAGCCTGTGCGGATCACTCGGGATGTCCTCGCGAGGTCATATTCGGAGGTACAGCACCTAGTACGGGAGCCAGTGGGGGTGACGTTTGAACAGTACGTTTTGCTAGAAAGCGAGCCGCATCACAGTTCGCAGTCTTCCGAGTCTGCGAGTAGCTCATCTTGGGAGACCATTCTTCTTACCAACTGTCAGCCAGTAGACAAGGACTTGCAGGACTATTATCGGTCGCTTCAGGTTTTTGCCAGGGATCGGCGACAGCTTCTGTCGCAGAACAATTCTCATTCGCCTCAACATATTGAGGCGACCATCAAGGCGGACTGGCGCAAGCTGCTGCTCGACAAAGCTCACGCTGTTCGGGCGGAACGTCAGGCCGAGCAGATTACGGACCGCACTCGCGACATAGTCACAGATGCGCTTTCGCGAGCACGATCCGCTTCGTCTGATGTTGTGCCGGCGTTGCGCGATGTGCCCGTTGCTTCTAGTGCGGTAGAACCCACTTCAGTTGACACGTCCATGCGCACAGACAAGGTGGTTCCACGCGTCTTCGATCCGACGCTTCGACGTTCTTCTCGGATTCGTCCCAGTTCGGCGACCTGCGACCAGCAGCCAACGAAGAAGCTGCGCACTCAGCCCCCGCCTGTCCCATCCATACCAGTTTCCGACACGGTAACACCGGTAGCTTCGGACACTCCGACAGTTACGGCTGGTAAGTTCGCCAG
>PAAU01000001.1 GCA_002699445.1 Micrococcales bacterium
CACCTTAAGGTCGAGACCCATATCGTCGATGGTCTGCAGGATTCGCTCGGCGTATCCGCCGGCGCCCCAGGTACGAATCGTGGTGTAACCCAGATCCGACACCCGCTGCAAGGCATCCTCCAGACGCTGCTGCCCCGGGTAAGCACCCTGCGATGAGACAGAGAACCCAATGCCCCGTTGATCATCCCAGAATGCACGGTCGTCAACTCGGCCCTCGCCATAGAACAGTCCGTACTCGGGCGGTTGCGCGGCTGAGAAGGTCAGCCAGTTGACGTTGCCAACATCCTGCCACGCCGGGTCATTCACGACTACGAGGTACAGGTCGTGCACTCCGGACACTGACTCGGATAGTTCTGCAGTGACCGTGCGCCAGGACTGCCAACCGCCGGTATTGGGCATGGCAACATTCGCGATACGTGGGCCATCCACTGAATCCAACCGAACCTCCAACTGGCCGTTTGTCGTCACAGCACTCGCGAGACGTAGGTCGACTGAATCTGCACCTTCACCAAAGTCCACTCGGTCGTACCGGGTCCAGTCACCATTCGCCAGCCAACCCACATTGTCGCCACCGCCGTTGTCACTGGTTCCCTCGGTTAGAACTCCAGCCTGATCGTCGAATGATTCTGCCTCGATCCGATCGAAAGCCGAGCGCGCTGGCTCTACGGTCGGTTCTGGGGTGGGCGTTGGAGTTGGTTCTTCCGTAGGCGATGGTTCCGACGTAGGAGTCGGTTCCGGTTCCGGGTCGGTAGCGTTAAAGGTCAGCCAGTTGACATTGCCGATTTCCTGCCAGCTAGGTTGGTTGGCTACTCGCAGGTACAGGTCATGAACGCCCGTTACAGTCTCGGTTAGAGGTACGTCCACCGACTCCCATGACTGCCAGCCACCGGTATTCTTCATCGGGACCGAGGCCACTAATGGCCCATCGACGGCATCGAGTCGAACCTCCAGTTGGCCTTCGCTGTCCACCGCACTAGCCAACCGAGCCGTTACCTCATCAGCGCCCTCGCCAAAGTCAACTCGGTCATAGCGAGCCCAATCATCGTTCGCCAGATAGCCAATATTTTCGCCGCCACCAGCGTCGCTCGTATTTTCGGTACGCACACCGACCTGATCGTCGAAGGATTCCGACTCGATTCGTTCAAACGCTGAGCGCGTGGGCTCGTCGCTTGGTTCCGGAGATGGAGTGGCGGACGGGGTCGGGGACGAGCTTGGGGATGCAGTGGGGTTTGGCGTCGGAGAAGGTCCATCGCCCGGCAGCGGTGGTGGCACCGGTGTTGGCGGTCGCACCAAATCCGGCGGCATACTCCCCTGGCTGATGCGACGGTCTACACCATTAATCAAACACACCACTGGCCAACGCAGGCAGTTGTCGGTGCGTTCCTTAAGGGTTGCGAGTTCCCAGCCATTCACGAAGTCCGCGTGCGCAGTGATCCCGTTGCTCTGTCCCGCCATCGGGTCGCTGGAAACATCTAACTGCGCACCGGGTTCTGGCTGCCAGCGGAACTGCAGTTCCAACTGTGGAATCAGATACGGATGAGATTCCGGGCAGCCAACGCCCGGTTGCGAGTAGGCCACGTGGCTGATGTGGTCCGGGGAGTCAGTATTGACGCCATCCCAACACTGCGGGAAGAAAAGCGCCAACTGCAGAGTCCTGCCGTTACAGTCCGGGATGGTGCTGCGCATCTCGGAACTACCAAAACACGTCCATGCAATGCGATTTAGTGGCTGCGGCGACGTGGCCTTCGCGTTGCCAGCAATCATTTTCATGTCGGCAGGCATCTCTTGCACCTGCGCTGGGTCCATCGGACTCTTGACGAAGTAGTAGGCCGTCAAAGAAGTGGCATCCAAAGGTTGCCCGTTCTGTACCAGGCTAGGTATCCAATAGGAAGAAGCGTCTTCTACCGGGTCACAGTTGGTATCGGAGTTTTCTCGCAGACTGGTTGGAGTCGAATCAGCCGTTACTTCGGTATTACCGAAGAAGTCATGCGCGTGCATGAACGTGGTGCTGCCCGGTGCCACGATCGGATCAATTGTGTCACGCAGCCCGGTGTAGTCGCATACCGCCGTAAACTCCCCGAGTCCCACCCTCGCTTGGTCATAGAGGTTGGGTGACGGCGGCACAAGAGCCGCAGCTCCGGCCGGTACCGCCGCAAGACCTAGGAGAAGACTCACAGCCGCAAAAATGGGCAGGACAATTCGTTTCATATTTTTAACTCCATCGCCGTTGTACCTGTCGAGCGCCGTAGGTACATCGAGGACTGTATCGGCCTGAAAATTCGAATTAAAAGTCGACTCGCTGATTTTCTGAAATTTTCGTCATGTTTTGCCCTTTTTGTGCGGTGTGGCGGTCGAGCTCACGGAGATGCCGACTGCCGCAGAAAGCATTCAAGCACCCGAGAAGTAATCCGAATGCACTAGATCGAACTATTGAGAACCTCGTCAACATGGGTGAAGAGGCGCATTACTCTGCTCTGAGATACCGTATTGCCGGCTCGATCCCTCCCCCGGCGGAATCGGACCTTAGAGGTAAGTGAGCTCATTAGCTTCGTCGAGGAAGGATTGATTTGTCTCCGCAACCGAAAAACCCATCCGCGAATGATGCACCGCGAACGGTGTTGCCGATTCCGGATATCACCAAGCCTGGCTTAACCACATTTGACGCGAAAGATCCGGATACTTCTTTTCCACCCATCGAGCCCTTACGTCCACCCGAAGGCGCACCAAACGTTCTCGTCGTTTTGCTTGATGACGTTGGTTTCGGTGCCTCTACGGCTTTCGGTGGACCGATCAATACCCCGGTCGCGGATCGTCTCGCCACAAAAGGGTTGTCCTACAACAGATTCCATACCACCGCTCTTTGCGCACCAACCCGTGCGGCACTGCTTCACGGACGTAACCACCATTCCGTTGGTTTCGGGAACATCACCGAGATGGCAACTTCAGCTCCCGGGCAAAACGCGCAGGTCCCCAACTCCAAAGCCGCCCTCCCCTTGACACTGAAGTTGAATGGTTACTCCACCGCTCACTTCGGCAAGTGCCATGAGGTAGCGCCCTACTTGACCTCCGCCATGGGCCCCTTTGACGCCTGGCCCACCGGCAACGTTGGCTTTGAATATTTCTACGGGTTCATTGCTGGTGAGACTAACCAGTACGATCCCGCTCTCTACGAGGGAACGAGCCCGGTCAATCCTCCCAAGACCGCCGAAGAGGGTTACCACCTCACTGAAGATCTCGCCGACAAGGCAATTTCCTGGGTCCACCAGCAAAAGGCACTGATGCCCGATAAGCCGTTCTTCGCTTACTTTGCTCCGGGTGCTACGCATGCTCCGCATCATGTTCCCAAAGAGTGGTCGGACAAGTACAAGGGGCGATTCGACGCCGGCTGGGATGCGCTTCGGGAGGAGACCTTCGAACGTCAAAAAGAACTCGGCATCATCCCGCCACACTCCGAGCTACCCGCTCGGCATCCAGAAATCACCGAATGGGCCGATATGCCCGAGGAGATGAAACCGGTCCTGGCTCGTGAGATGGAGGTGTATGCCGGATTCCTCGAGCACACCGACCACCATGTTGGCCGAGTCCTGGATGCGATCGAAGAATTGGGTGCGCTCGACAACACACTGGTTTTCTACATGCTTGGCGATAATGGTGCATCTGGTGAAGGGACCATGAATGGCGCCTTCAACGAGATGGCGAACTTCAACGGTATGGCTGAGCTCGAGACTCCTGAGTTCATGAACTCAGTATTGGACAAGTTTGGTCTACCGGAGGCGTACAACCACTACTCCGTCGGCTGGGCGTGGGCGACGAATAGCCCACTGCAATGGACAAAGCAGGTCGCGTCCCACTGGGGAGGGACTCGCAACGGGACTATCGTGAACTGGCCCAAGGGCATTAAAGCCAAAGGAGAGATCCGCGACCAGTTCGCACACGTGATCGACATTGCACCCACCGTGCTGGAAGTAGCTGGAATTCCCGAACCACAATTCGTGAACGGAATCATGCAAAGCCCTTATGAAGGGACAAGCCTGAACTACTCATTCGATAGTGCCGCCGCCCCTGAAGAGCACGATCTGCAATATTTCGAAATGTTCGGTAACCGAGGCATCTACCACAAAGGGTGGAGTGCGGTAACAAAGCATCGAAGTCCATTGGACATTGTGGCAGAGCCGCCGCCCTTCGGTGGTGACGTATGGGAGCTATATGACGGGTCAACTGACTTCACCCAAGCGAAAGACCTCGCCGCGGAGAATCCCGAAAAACTAGCCGAGCTACAGACACTATTTTTGATCGAGGCCACCAAGTACAACGCTCTACCGTTAGATGATCGAGGAACAGAGCGCATAGTGCCCGAACTCGCTGGTAGACCGACCTTGATTCAAGGTAACCGGCAGATGTTCTTCGCCGGAATGGGGCGGCTATCAGAGAACTCTGTCATTGATACCAAGAACAAGAGCTGGTCGCTTGAGTCCCAGATCACCGTCACTGAGCCAAACCCGGAAGGTGTCATCATGGCTCAAGGCGGTGGCTTCGGTGGCTGGGCTGTCTACCTAAACGACGGTCGACTGTCGTATGTGTACAACACCCTTGGCATCCGCCTCTACGAAACAACCGCACAAGAACGGATCGACGTAGGCGACCATCGGATCCTGTTCAGGTTTGATTACGACGGCGGCGGTCTAGGCAAAGGTGGCGACGTCACCTTGCTGGTCGATGGGAAAGAGGTAGCCAAAGGCCGTGTCGAGGCCACCCACCCGATGATCTGGTCAGCAGACGAGACCGCGAACATCGGAAGGGATGCCGGAACGCCAGTAGGTGGCTACACCACTGCGGACAGCATGCTCACGGGAGCTGAAGTTCAGTTCGTTGAAATCGTCGCTGGCGATGATAGCGAAGAGGACCAAATTGATCCGATGGAGAGATTCCGGCTAGCAATGAAGATTCAGTAGGCCGACGCCTGCAGAGGCAATAGCCTTTGGTCCTATTCTGGGATGAAGCCGGAGTCGAGATTCCACGGCTGCCACGGGCTATTAGCGATGAGCCAGGTCTCAAGGTCCTTCAGCCAACCGGTGAGCACGAGGAACCCGACGATCACGAAAACGGCTCCCAGACTGCGACGGAACCATCCGTGCGGATCCGATGCCCACCGGGCGCCGCGAACTGCTCGTTGTCCCAGCAGCGAGATCAGCAGCAGCGTTCCGCTAAGTCCGACAACGTAGGCGAACAACAGCAGCAGACCCTGGCCGAAGTCTGCCGGTAATACCGTGACTATGACGTAGGCATAGAGCGGGCTGCACGAGGTGAACACGGGACCGAGAGCCGCACCGGTCAGCACTTCCCCGAGCGCGCCATTGCGCTTGCGAGCAGAGGCAAGCTGAGTACTGGAGCGAGACTGCAACTGTAGTAGGTTGCTGAGCCGTTCCCACAGGCCCGGGAACAGTGACACCACACCAAGTAGGATCAGGATGCCTCCCGAGACCCATTGCCAGACTGTGGTGGGGATACCGATGAACGCGGTGGATGCCTTCAGTACCAGCGTGAACACAACAATGGACAGACCCAATGACACGGCGATAACCACCGCACTCTTCTTGGCCGAGCGTTGGTCGTGAAACTGCGCGTCAGCGGTTAACTCGGCGTCCGCGGTCAAGTCGGAATCTTGAGCCAACGAAGACTTCCCCGAGCCACCGCTGGAAGAACTCGCGACAACATTCGGCCGAGGAGTGGACTCGGAGCTGCCAGCATTCGCCTGAGCTCCTCGTGCCACCGACCCGCCCACAATGACGGGTAGCAACGGCAGCACGCACGGCGCCAGGGTCGTTAGTGCCCCAGCTACTACCGCTCCGAGTAGTGCGAGCATCATGCGAGTTGCTCCGAGATGTCGTCAACAGTTTTGGATCCGGTGAACTTGGTGACTTCCGATCCGTCCGAATCAATCTGAACGAATGTGTGTTGGGTGGTCACGCCGTACTGCTGCCTGAGGTCCTGGTTCGCGTCGTAGTCAACCGAGACGACTACGAGGTCATCCGGGAACTGTGCGCCCGAGAGTTGCTTATCGGCCTCTACACAAGTTGAGCACCATGAGGCATTGAAGAACAGCACCACATCGTCGCCGCTGTACTTCGCTTCATTGCTGCTGTAATCAGCGTATGAGATGTAACCAGCCGGTTCCTTCTGACTCTGCGAGTCCGACTTATTTGACGAATCTTTGTCGCCATCGGAACTATCGTTCTGCTGAGGTGTCATAGCGGATTGCCCTCCGCCATCGACTGCCGGGCTGGAGGGAGCAGGCGCCGGGGTGGACGAATCTGCCGCTGAATCCACGTCATTTCCACTGCTGCAGCCGACCAGTACGAATGCGGTGGCGACGGGGGTTAAGATCAAGGCGAGGCGACGACGCTTGTTCAGTGAGTAGTTCATGCATTCCTCCAATGCTGTCGGACGGCTTATCCGTCTATGCCTCTATAGAAACCCACAAGTATGCCTGTGGGCCAGTGTTGGACGCTTACGACTATCTTACGTCTGCTGAGCACCGATTCCCTTTGCGCGGAAGTACTCCTACCCTCGTAGTGTGGCCAACATCCTGATCGTGGACGACGATCACACCGTCGCCGAAGTGCTGCTGTCCTACCTAGAGCGGGCAGGTATGGGCGGCACCCACGTCACCACTGGCGCCGAAGTACATCGGTTCCTCTCAGCCGAGGTTCCGGACCTTCTCGTCCTTGACGTTATGCTCCCCGACGCAGACGGTGTCGCTCTTTGTGCAACCGTGCGTTCACAGCACCCCGATGTACCGATCATCATGTTGACTGCCCGCACCGAGGAATCCGATCGAATCGCCGGCCTGACCGCCGGAGCCGACGACTATGTCGTAAAACCGTTCAGCCCGCGAGAGCTTGTCCTGCGCATCCGGTCAGTGCTCCGCAGAGCCAACCAACAACCGGCTGGCACCGGTGACAACGAAATACTGCGAGACGGCGATCTCACCCTTGATCGGGACTCCCATAACGCCACTCTCGGAACGGTGGCTCTATCGCTGACATCGCGAGAGTTCGAGTTACTGGCACACCTCATGAGGCACCCCGATCGCGCATTTACTCGGGATGAGCTGCTCACCGAGGTCTGGGGCTGGGATTACGGCGATAAGACCACCGTCACCGTGCACGTACGCCGCCTCCGGGAAAAAATCGAAGCGGATCCAGGCGCACCCACCCGCTTGACCACAGTGTGGGGGGTCGGCTATCGCTGGGACCCAATCACCACTCCAGATCAGACGGCTTCAACCCCGCAGCAGTCCTCACTAGGGCCAAACCCACAACACACAACCGAATCACAACCAACAACCACGGGCAGGAGCTGACACCATGGACGTAGGTCTATCGACCGGTGCTTTAGTTGCTGCTGCCGGAGCTACAGCCGCCGTTGGCGGCGCAGGTCTTGCGGTCGTCTTTCGACTGTCCCGGTCTTCTCCGACATGGGCAGTCCGACTAGCACCCATCACCGCCGTCATCGCCGTAGCCGCCGGAGTCACCGCTGCAAGTATTGCCATGCTGCTCGACTCCGAGCAGGTCTTACTCATGGTGCTGGTCCTGGCAGTCTCTACGTCCATTGCTGTCATCTTCGGAGTCGTTGGTGGACGTCGAGTGGCGGACCTGCAGCGACGCGCGGCCGACCATGAAGCAGCTCTCCAGCGAGATCGCGAAATCGAGGAGCGCCGCCGAGAGTTGATCTCCTGGCTCAGCCACGACCTACGCACTCCCCTAGCGCGCATGCGCGCACTTACCGAAGCCCACGAAGATGGTCTGGCACCAGCCGACTACAGCACCCGCATGATGCGAGAGGTGGATGGGCTGACAGTCATCGTGGAAGACATCGCTACCCTGTCGAGACTTCGTAGCCCCACTTCGAAACTAAATCGTCAGATCACAGACTTGTCTGACCTTGTTTCCGACACCGTCAGTTCCAGCCAGCCAGTAGCCGACCAGCTGGGCATCCACCTTGAGGCACTAGGCCACAGCGGCATCGATGTACAAGCAGACCCCGGTGAACTAGGCCGGGCGGTAAGCAATCTGATAGCAAACGCGTTGCGGCACACCCGCCCCGAAGGGTTCGTCAGCGTATCGGTATCCCGACGCAATAGTGACGCCTATATCGAGGTTGCCGATCAGTGTGGCGGTATTCCGGACGATCAGATCACACGCCTCTTCGAACCAGGATGGCGTGGTACCAATGCCCGGACTCCCGGCGACGGCGGTGCTGGGCTCGGCCTCACCATCACCCGTAGTGTGGTTGAAGCTCACGATGGCTTCGTGACCACCGCAAACTCAGACGGTGGATGCGTGTTCACCATCCGGCTGCCACTTGCTGACCAGCCGCCTCACCTGGGTGCTGACCAGAAGCAGGCTCCAAATGAACAAACGATCCTGGGGGAATCAGCCTCGGGCACCTTGACGGCACCATATGACACCCGACCCCGCTCCCAGGACTAATCACTCGTTGAGCTGACGTCATCTCGTGGCAAGTTCACAAAAAATTGCGCGCCCGGAGATTGGGTTTGAAGACTTGGCCTGTCGGGCGTGCAACACGCCTGCAGAGAGAGTGCAACACGATCAAATTCCGCTCCGTCGATGGGAAACAAAACCTGTTCGGCCACAGCTCGTGTTCGCCGCTCCACTGCCCGTTCAGTTCACTGATCACTGAAATCAGGTCTGAGTCCTCGATGTCACATTCAGACTCTGGTGTTTCTTGGTAGGCGATGGCGCGGATACTGTCACCATTTCGCCTGTTGTAGAAAAACGCTGTGTTGTCAGCATCTACTGATTTGTCCATTCAAATGAACCCTAGGAGCTCCCTGGAACCACCTGAGTCCTTCGACGCCAGGTAGTGGCGACCGCTGCGAAGCGGACTCGAGGAGGGGAACGTGTTGGCAGTGAAGGGAGTTCGTGAGCCCATGAAAAATTCGCTATCAAATATCCAAGCGGAGCCGTCACGCTCCGACTTGCCTGCTGACCAGGTCAAGCCCACCCCATCCGGAACCAAGTAGGGCTTGGAGTTGGCTCAACTTGTCCTTCAGCTCGATATGCCGATTCTCTGCTTCGCCGACTGAGATGGTCCCGCCGTGACCTGTCCACCGATTCCTCAGGAAATTGACGTCATCCATGAGCTGCCCGAACTCCGGACTCAACAGGCGACCAGCGCCAGGTATCGTTAGGCCTCCTAACATTTCTCGATGCTGGTCGCCTTCCTCCACATCCGCACTCTGCACACCATTATTGATTTCCTTGCCCAGCAATTGGCTGACAACTCTCCAGGTGGCAAAGATCGGTCTATCGAAGCTCAGGTTTTTTCGCTGCAACTTCTTCCTCGGCAGTGGCAAATGTTCCCGCCAGGCCAACTCCTCTGAATTCATCGCTGCTCAGGCGTCTAGATTTTTCGAACTATTCGCGACTATCACTTCGCTGTCTCGCCCAAACTCGGCAGGAACGATCATTAGTGGGTGGCGGTTCGTGCCTATGCCGCAGGCCCGAATGCCGCCTACTCGGAGAGGCTGTCCAGCATGACCTTTTGGAACTGTTCGAAGTCGGCTTCGAGGCAGATGTCTACCTCGCGCCAACCAGGCTCAACGACCCGCAGGCCGAAACGGTTCCCACCTCGAAGGACGACACGCGTGGGTTTCCGCACCATGTCGGTGCACACTGAAGGCTGCATCGCGACCGCCGTTGTTGTCGGGTCCCAGAAGAACGCCCGGCCAGCGTTTCTAAGTGCCGTCGCTTCGTTCGCGACAAATTCGGCGTAAGGGTTGCCTACTTGCTGCAACTCACGAATCGGCATCTTCTTGATCGGGTCGCTCCGATCGGCGTTGCTGGATACGAATGTCACGTTTGCGCCCGACTCGACGATGATGGCGGTGGCAAGCGCGTCAATATATGTGTTCCAGTTGATGAGCTGACTCACTGGCAGTTTCGGCGCATCGGGTGAATTGACCCTTCCGCTCTGGGTCAGAAAAATCGCATTGATGTTGTCCACGATTTCCGGATCATCCCGAAGCGCGATGGCGAGGTCGGTCGCTGGGGCCAAGCCGACTACAGTGACCGGTTCGTTAGATCCGGAGATACTGTCTGAAATGAGCGCGGCTGCCGAACGGCTGTCAGGCGGCTTCGTGGCATCCGGAATCGATACGCCGCCCAAATCAGTCGAGAGATCTCGCCACGCTTTCGGGAACTCACCGGAGGGAAGCAACGACCTGTCTGCCCCGTACGAGATGGGGATATCTTCGGCCTCAGCCAGCGCGACGAGGCCTTGCGCGTTCGGCACGCCATACTTCGGTCGCGCTACTCCGTTGCCTGCCACGGCGATCGCGATCACGTTTACGTCGGCCCTCAACATCATCATGATGGCCATCGCATCGTCCAGATCCACGTCCGTGTGGACGACTACCGGGCCGGTAAGTGCTGTAGTCGTTCCAGGGCTAGGAGGTGTTGGATTGCCTGAGGATGCACACGATACGAGCACCACGACGAGCCCCATGATGACCGCTGGCCAGACCCGACTCACACACGTCAGGCTATCGGTTCGTAATTTCTGCTGTCAGGGCCAGCCGACAGTTTTGGGCCGTCGAGGCTTCTTCGTCTCATTCAGCCCGCAGTCTTTCGTGATTTTATTCTCAAATCCTCAGCCAAACCACAACATGAAAAAAGGACCCACGAGGGGTCCTTCTTTCATCTCGTAGCGGGGGCAGGAACCGTCACTCGCTCACGCTCGCTCCTCCCAAATCCTCAGCCAACCCACTCAAAAAAATAAGGCCCCCGAAGGGACCTTATTTTCTTAAGTAGCGGGGGCAGGAACCGTCACTCGCTCACGCTCGC
>PAAU01000002.1 GCA_002699445.1 Micrococcales bacterium
GACCTTGCTGTGCGACGCTGGGAGTCGGTCAATACAACCCGCAACAAGCCAAACGATTAAGTAACTAGCGACTCCACTCCACGTTGTGGCGCGCAGGCCACTTAGAAATCATTTTGACAGGCACTCAAATCGATGGCCCATTAATCCAACCTCAAATCGGGCGAAAACAGGACAAATTGGCCGGATATCGCACTCTATGCTGGATGTTGATACCCTAGGGGGTGATGATATTCGTTGGACCTGACCTAACCGAACTACTTCGCTACTATTAGATAGACATTGTTGGGCGCTCTAGTGGGCGCATTCCTGAGGAGTACTCGTGAGGGCTGGAGTTCTGGCCGGGCTCGCGCTTTGCGCGATCGTCGTCGCCCTGACCATGCCTGCGTCTGCCTTCAACTCCGGCTCTAGTGCCAATGACTACTTCTCAGAATCTGTCCAAGATATTGACGAAAATCGTGCGGCCTTGGGCGATAAGGGGTGGGCCTTCGAATCCGCAGCTAGCTTCACGCCGAGACTGCCTCGAGACAGCTTTGATGACCAGCTCTTCCAACTCATCAATTCGTATCGAAGCAACAACGGGTTAGCCCCGGCACAGGAATACGAACCGCTGAGAACTCACGCCACTATTTGGTCAAACCGAATGGCTGATGTTGGGACGGACACTTACCTAACTGACAAGTGGTACCGCGAGGACACTTCCGTTGTCTGCAGTGAAGTCAGTGACGTCTTTTCGGTCTCCTCTGCTGCCAAGAATGCAACACCTCAAAGCGTCCTTGACTACTGGTTAGAGTCTCACCCCGCCGCCGCTACCCGATTGATGATGCCGGGAACCATCTATGTAGGTACGGGAACGGTCGTCGAAAATGACATCGAATGGACCACGCTGCGACTTGCCCAAGGCAGCTGCCCTGGCAACCCGGCCGAGCAGGTGGAGACCCCGGCCCAGGAACCAGCCGCACCGCTTGAGGCTCGCCAAGAAGGCGACTCAATCATCTTCTCCATTGGACCTACATCCAGCGCCCAGCTCGGATACGAAGTACAGCGACTCGACGGGACCTTATGGTTTCTGGATGGTAAGGGCTTCACGGACGCAGGTCGTGAGGTGACGTTGAACGAGCTACCCCCGGGACAGTACCGGATCGTTGTTCCAGCTCAATCGGGTCAGGCTTCGTCAGTCAGCCAAGAGTTCACAGTAAATTAAGTCACTGATCAGTTCGGCACTCAGCTCCGCTGCTCATCTCGCGATACGTCACAAATCCCGTTCTGGCGGATCGATCCTTGGCATCCTGCAAACTCTGACGACCCGCGGTGAGCATCAATGGCCAATCAGTCAAGCTGGGCAATGTTGTGAGCTTCCGACGCGTCGGGTTGCGCCGTAAACCACGCAGTGAGAATTTCGCCTGCCACCGCACCGGTTACTAGCCTATTACTCATCACCAATACATTGGCGTCGTTCCAACGTCGAGCACCCGCCGCCGTCTCAGCGTCCACGCAGAGGGCCGCGCGAACACCCGACACCTTATTCGCGGCAATACAAGCCCCGGTACCGGTCCAACAGAACAGGAAGCCCTGGTCGGCACCACCACTGGCGACTATCTCACCGACGCGGCGTCCAACTGCGGCCCACTGATCTGGCTCGCCCGCAGGCGGTCCTACGAGTTGGACTGCATACCCTTGCTCTTGAAGCCATTGCGTGACCGCGTCGGTCAGTGCGGTTTTTTCGTCAGAACCGAGTACAACCTGCATGGATCTCCGCTCTATCGAGCCCTTGACTCGACGTTACTGCACGCTCCTTGGGTTGGCCCGACCTCGATGATTACGAGATCAGCCCTGATCTGGCTGCCGACGCATAGCTATGTGCGGAATACCCGCCTCATCGAATTGCTCACCAAACTCCCTGAAGCCAAACTTGTGATAGAGGTCCGTCACGTACACTTGCGAATGTAGTAGCAAGGAATCTGCGCCCAGATCTGCAACGACTCGTTCCATCAGCAGTTGAGCCAATCCCTCTCCACGTCGATCTGACCGAACGACAACTCTGCCGATACTACGACTCGTCGCACTTTTCGTATCCTCGTCGGTCGCATCTCTTACCAGCCTCAGGTACGCGGCAAAACCCCCCGCGTCCTCGATCCAGTAGTGGCGAGTCGAGGATGCTCGATCGAATCGGTCCAATTCTTCCTCAGTGATTTTCTGCTCTAGGTAGAAGACGTCAGAACGGAGTTTGGCCATCTCGAACACTTCGTCGGGAGTCAGTTGCTCCCAAGGCTTGGCAATCACGGTGTTTGTCGACACGGCCCGAGTCTATGCCGAGATTTTTCGCAGTACCGCGGTGAACTCTCACTGAAGACTTACCTCTGGGCGGAACTATCACGTGCCAGCTACGATTACCATGCCTAGAAATACCGACGTCATGCGGCCGGTATAACAGAGGAGGGGACAATGGCGGACGGTGAAAAAGCTAATGCCAAGACGACACGAAACCGACTCATCATTATCGGGATCATCATCGCTGTAGTTGCTTCAGTGGTAGTGATAATCGCTGCCACCAGCGGCGATTCTGAGCCCGCTGGATCCTTCTCTGAGAGCACAACCGAAGTTACTCAACAAGATCTTGTCGATCGCGAAACTGTCTCTGGGACTCTTCAGTTTTCTGATGCACAAGATCTGGTCGCACAGTCGAGCGGAACTGTCACCTCGCTTCGCTCTGACGGGAGCAAAGTTGTACGAGGAAAGGCACTCTGGCGGATCAATCAACAGCGTGCTGTCTTGATGTTTGGCTCGGTACCAGCCTATCGGTCTATGTCGGTGGGGAACCGGGGAGCCGACGTCAATCAACTCAAAAAGAATCTAAAGAAGTTGGGTTACAAGGGGCTCTCCAACGACAACTCATTCACTTCCGCTACTTCCGATGCTGTCTCGCAATGGCAAGACGACGTGGGGCTACCGCAATCGGGAAGTGTGTTCCTTGGTCAAGTGATTTTTACACCAGCCTCAGTCCGGGTCGCCGGACAGCTCACTCAGGTCGGCTCGGTCGTCCAGCCCGGAGCCCCGATGCTGTCAGTGACCAGTCAAATCCGTGAAGTCGCGGTCGACTTAAGTACTTCTGATCAAAGCCTTGCCACGCTTAAGGAGGAAGTTGATGTCACGTTGCCCGATGGAACCAACATCCTTGGACGGATTACTTCCATCGGCACCGTCGCAACCTCTAACGCAGCCCCCGGGCAACAGGGTGCAAATACTACTTCAACGATTCCCGTCACTGTGACTCTTGATCGACCGGGTCAAGCCAGACAGTGGGATTCAGCTCCCGTTGACGTGGGGCTACAAGCCAATCGCGTGAGCAACGTGTTGACCGTACCCATCAGCGCATTGCTTGCTTTAGCCGAGGGGGGATACGCCATTGAGGTCATCACCGACACGGACCGACAACTCATCGCGGTCGACACCGGCCTCTTCGCTGACGGTCAGGTCGAAATCTCGGGCGCTGGTATCGAGCCCGGTACAACGGTTGTGGTGCCCACCAGATGACTAGTCGACCGGTACTTCAGGCAAAGCAACTGCGTCGGGTCTACGGCGGCGGAAAATCTCGCGCTGCAGAGGTGGTCGCGCTCGCGGGGGCTAACTTGAGTATTGCCGAGGGTGAACTTATGGCACTGGTCGGCCCGTCCGGTTCGGGTAAGTCAACTCTGATGCATCTCATGGGATGCCTGGACGAACCCACATCAGGCGATCTCATCATCGACGGTATCGACGTCTCAGGACTCGGCGATCGGGAACTGTCGGGACTGCGAGCTCACCGGATCGGTTTTGTATTTCAGCAGTTTTTCCTGTCCCCAGTCCAAACGGCTTTAGACAACGTCGCCGATGGCCTGCTGTACTCCGGAACTCCCCGTGACGAACGTCGAGATCGCGCCGTCGCCGCTCTGGCTCGGGTAGGCCTATCCGATAGAACTGATCACCGCCCTGCGGAACTGTCCGGTGGACAACGTCAACGAGTCGCAATCGCTCGGGCAGTGGTTGGCAGTCCACCGCTACTTCTGGCCGACGAACCCACTGGCAACTTGGATAGTGTGTCCAGCTCTGAAGTCATCTCGCTGCTACGTGAGCTCAACGAAGAGGGGACCACGGTCGTTGTGGTGACTCACGATCTCGAGCTGGCATCGCAGTTTCCTCGCCGGGTTCAACTCCATGATGGGCAGATTGTCTCCGACGAACGAGTACCCGCATGAGCCCCCCAACCGAGCACTCTCTGGCCGACAGTTCCACGCCAACTGCCCGACTGGCCTCCGGCGATGCCGTTCGAGTCGCGCTGGAAGGTATGCGCTACCGCCCGTTGCGAGCAGTTCTATCAGGTCTCGGCATCGCGTTGGGAATCGCCGCCCTTGTGGCGGTTGTTGGGCTTTCGGCTTCAAGCAAGGAAGAGATCAGTCAGCAGCTCGATGCCCTAGGTACCAACTTGTTGTCTGTCTCCGGCGGCAGCACTCTAGGCGGAAATACGGCGGAACTTCCCCAAGATGCCGTCGATATGGTGCTTCGCATTGCACCAGTTCAAACGGCGGCTGCTTTGGGAAACACTGAGGCAAAGATCTACCGAAACGATCGAATCGAAGATGCCGAAAGCGGTGGGATCGGAGTGCGGGCAGCAACCGAGAGTCTTCGAGAGACTATTGGTTTTAGCCTGCTGGCGGGTCGATGGCTGGATTCCGCCGTGGGTGATTTCCCGGTTACTGTCCTGGGCATTGAAGCTGCTCAGCGACTAGGTATTAGCCCGGAGCTTGTTAGCCAGAACCAACCTCAAGTGTGGCTAGGCGATCGCTGGTTCACTGTCATCGGAATCATGGAGCAGGCAGCACTTGCGCCCGAGCTTGACCGATCGGCACTCGTGGGCTGGACAGCAGCCGAACAGTACCTTGATTTCGATGGGCATCCGACCACCATCTACGAGAGATCCACCGAGCAATCGGTGTCGGAAGTCCAGGCAGTCCTACCCGCCACCGTTAGTCCCGCGGCACCCGACGAAGTTCAAGTGTCACGTCCGTCAGATGCCCTAGCCGCAAAGGCTGCGACAGATGCCGCCTTCACTGGCTTGCTTCTGGGATTGGGTGCGGTGTCACTTCTTGTCGGTGGCGTCGGGGTAGCGAATACCATGGTCGTTTCAGTGCTTGAGCGCCGACAGGAAATCGGGCTGCGTCGCGCTCTCGGTGCCACCCGCCGCATGATTCGCGATCAGTTCCTCGGCGAAGCAGTGGCTCTCTCTGTCATCGGTGGAGCCGCGGGTGCGGTCATTGGCATCGTCGTTACCGTGATCTTTGCTGTGGTCAGCAGCTGGCCGATAGCGATTCCGTTGTGGTCCATTGCGGCTGGACTAGGAGTGACCGTGCTGGTCGGCGTTGTGGCTGGCATCTTCCCGGCTTCCCGTGCCGCACGCTTAGCTCCGACCGAAGCCCTCTCCATCTAGGCGGCTAGCCCCCCACCAAGATCTTTACTAATAGGATTCCTACCCCGATACCGGCATCCAAGACACCCCAGCCCAGCGCTCTCGTCCAGCTCGCCCCCGCCCACCGCGAGCCGAAGAATCCAATGAGGAAGAGGAGCGCGATCAGGACTGATTGGACCAGGAGAACCGTTTCCGGGAACTCGAGACCAATCACTTGACCCCCGGCGATGGTCCCGACTGCGATAGCCGTCACCGCGAGGAGATTTCCCGCAATAGCAACTTGAGCGAGGATCTCTTTTCGGGACATCATGCTGCGATGCACAAGTCGGTGAGCCATGATGGCTGCCCACCCATGTGCCAACGCGACCGCCAGCGACGCCCCCACTGCCGCGGCGATTAACT
Source organism: Micrococcales bacterium (assembly GCA_002699445.1). GTDB lineage: Bacteria > Actinomycetota > Actinomycetes > S36-B12. The sequence goes on from PAAU01000002.1 coordinate 5,843, forward strand.
CGGGCTCATCCGTAGCGAATTGTTTTAGAGACGAGGCCGCGATGACTCCGAGCAGGGTAATAGCTGCGTAGACCATAATGGCCACGCGCTCTGCCGAACTCTCATCCGCGTAATCGCTACTCTCGCCCGGAGCGAGACTCTGTTCCGTCATCCCCTCATGATGTCGCACTGAGCGATCCGTGCGAACGAGAGCCAATCATTAGACGCCTATCGCCTGGCGGAAGCCAGGAATCAACGAGATCCGCGGCAGGCTCTCGTCACCTGTGGTTTCACGACGTACTATAAAGATCGGCGCTGGACCACAGCATTCCGAGTTGACCAGAACATCGAGGACCTCATGACTCAGATTGTCAGAACGAGAAACATTCGACTCCGAGCCGCGATTGCCGTCGCTGCAGGGGTGGTTCTGGTCGCCGGGTGTAGCTCAGACTCTGATCCGCAGGTGGCCACGATCTCTGGCGGTGACACTCAGCCAGAAGCCAGCGCAAGCCCCTCAAGCTCAAGTGACGGTGGCTTGGCCTTTGCTTCCTGCATGAGGGACAACGGTATCGACGTACCCGATCCAGACCCCGACGGTGGATTTGATCAGCGGGGTGAAGCCGACATCGATGTTGAAGACCCCAAGTTCCGGACTGCACTTGATGACTGCCGCGATCTTCTCCCCGCAGACAATCCACTGACCCGTAATTTCAACAGCGCTCAGCAGAGTGCCATCTTGAAGCTAGTGAGCTGCTTGCGCAAGAACGGCGTCGACGTACCTGATCCTCAGTTCGACGCTAATGGAAAGTTGGTTATCGATAACCCCGGAGCGCTCAATCCCAGTGACCCGAAAGTTCGCGAGGCATTGCAGGAATGTCGCTCCGAGATTACCGCGGTGGCACCTGGAAATTCGTCATAGTACATCTCCCCGCGCGAAGTTAGGATTTCGCTGGTGTTTTCAGCGTATTGCTAGTGGACCTTGAGCGACCGTCATTCAACGCGCTAGAGCGGGCCGCGCCAGCAACAATGAAGTTATGCGAGCCCTCATCACTACCTCCGCGATGCCATACGTTCAGATGGCCGATATTGCTGACCCGCAGCCCAGTCGAGACGAGGCGGTAGTACAGGTACGGGCATTTTCACTGAATCGGGGGGAGCTCGTGTCGCTACCAAACTTCTGGGATGTGCGCGTTGACGGCAGCACTATGTCCGAACCCATGGGGAGCGTCCCCGGATACGAGATGGCCGGTGTCGTAGTTCAGCGAGCGGCCGACGGTACCGGGCCCAGCGAAGGCACTCGGGTAGCTGGATTTCCGACTCGTGGCACCTGGGCCGAACTCGTCACCTGCCGTACTAGTTTGCTAGGTACCCTGCCGGAATCGGTGACCTTCGAGGCTGCTGCGACACTTCCGGTAGCCGGCCAGACCGCCTACCGAGCCTTGCGGCGTGGTGGTTTCCTCGTGGGGAAACGAGTGCTCATCACTGGGGCAGCGGGAGGTGTCGGAACATTCGCCGTTCAGCTCGCAAAACTTTCGGGCGCCCACGTCACTGGTGTAGCTAGCACGTCCGGTCGGCGGGATTCTGTCCTCAAGCTGGGAGCTGATACTGCCTGGTCGACCATTAGCGCGACCGGAAATCGTCGGTTCGATTTGATCATGGACGCTGTCGGCGGCCCATCCCTGGGAGCGGCCTTCGCCAGAGTCGCTCGAGGAGGCACGATTGTTCAATACGGAGAGGCATCACTGGAGCCCATCACTATCCCTGCTGGCCTCTACGCGACCATGCCTGGCGTCAAGTACGAGCCATTCCTGCTCTATCCCGATCTGCAAAGCGACTTTTCCGGCACAGCAACTCTCCAGTTACTCGCCCGGCTAGTGAGTGAGGGACTACTCGTGCCGCAAATCGCCGAGGTACTGCCTTGGGAAGAAGCGGCCACCGGACTCGAGCATTTCGCACAACGCCACCATGTCGGCAAATTAGTCCTGACCGTCCACTAACGCTGGTCTTATTTCGGATCCTTAATCGCGTCCGTTACGAACCAGCTGAGCGTGCAACTATCTCGTGAATCGATCCGCTCTCTTGACCGAAAATGGAGAGATGCGGCCCGACGTCGAGTGATCTGCTAAGCATGTGATGTGGATGAACAGATCTATGCCGAAGTGATGACGATCTTTGCCAAGTGCTTTGAGGTAATCGCCGCCTTGGTCCTCATTATCGGTCTCCTGGCTTCCGCCGTCTTTGCGATCAAACAATGGCGCCGCACCGGAAACGTGAGAGCTGGCTACACGTTAATGCGGCAATCCTTTGGCTCAGTTCTTTTGCTGGGTCTTGAGATTCTTGTGGCTGGAGATCTGATCCAAACCGTGGCAGTATCGCCAACCTTGGAAAGTGTCAGCGTGCTTGGCCTCATCGTATTAATCCGAACTTTCCTCTCCTTCTCACTGGAGATCGAGATGGAGGGCACCGTGCCGTGGCGTCGCCCCTTCACTTCGGGCGCTTCTACCTTCTCCAAAGCACAGGTAAAGGCGAGCGAGGTCCCCGACAAGTCATGAGCCGCGGATCTCACCATTAACCTCGATACCTATCTTTCCGTGGGCTGCACCACTTTCCAGTCGGCGCATGGCCTCCGCCGTCTGGTCCAGCGGGTACACCGAGTCAATTGGCACGTGAATCTTTCCTGCCCCTAGTAACTGCACTAGCCGTTCTAAATCAAGGGCACTTTCCGAAGCAAGCATCATGACAAGGTTCTGCTTGATGAAAGGTGACTTTGCTGCCGCCCTGACAGTGCGCCCGAAACCGCTAGTCCACCGGTTTGATCCCTCGCCACCGACCAAAACGATTGTTCCTGTGGGAGTCAATGACTGGCGAAGCTCTTTCACTGGAGTCATGCCAGCGATATCCACGATCACGTCGTAGGGCGAGTCGGTAGTAGTGATCGATTCTCGGGTGTAGTCCAGGATGTGGTCCGCACCCAGTGCAGTAACGTACTCGCCCTTACCTTCGCTGCATACACCGGTTACGTGGGCTCCCTGAGCAGCCGCAATCTGAACTGCATAACTGCCGACGCCACCCGCGGCCCCAGTAATAAGTACTTGCTGACCTGCTTCGACTCCTCCCTTGTCGATCACTGCGCCGAGAGCCGTGAGGCCGGAGATTCCCAGGGCGGCAGCCTCGACAGGTGTCATCCCCGATGGCAGGGAAACGAGCTTGTCGACCTTGGTCAGGGCATACTCCGCAAACGATCCAGGTGCGATACCAAGAACCCTATCTCCGACCTCGAATTCGGTTACCGAAGATCCCACCGACGCGACGCGACCGGCTACGTCACGTCCAGGAATCGGCTGCCGGGGTCGCCGAAACCCAAAAGCAGGTCGAATGATGTAGGGGATTCCGTGCATGAGGTGCCAGGTTCCCCGGTCGAGTCCGGCCGCTTCAACCTCGATCAACACCTGGTCCGCCTTCGGCGCGGGAACCGACCGTTCGGCCACCCTCAATACCTCTGCCCCTCCATAGGTCTCCTGCACGACTGCAGTCATCAGTTCAGTCTTCGTAGCCAACATTCTTCCTCCCTAGACTTACAACGTAAGTTTGACAGTTCATACGCTAGACTTACACCGTAAGGAAGTCAAGTCCGGAGATCCTCATGGCAAAGGCAACGCTCACTCAAGCCCGCGCGCTTTCCGCCGCGATAGCGCTAGCAGACGAAGATGGCCTTCCCGCCGTCACTATGCGTCGATTAGCAAAAGAACTCGGCGTCGAAGCGATGTCGCTGTATCACCACATCCCTAATAAGGAAGCGTTGCTGGACGCCATGGTCGATCAGGTTTATTGCGAGGTGGACTTGCCGAAGCCTGGAGAGGCCTGGCGTCCGGCAATGCGAAATCGAGCCGAATCCCTTCGAGCCGCCCTCGTTCGCCACCCGTGGGCGGTCGGGCTTCTCGATTCGCGAACCTCCCCCGGCCCAGAAACGCTGCGACACCTTGATGCAAATATCCGCTGCCTCCGAGAGAACGGCTTCAGCTGGGGCATGACCGCTCATGCCTACTCCGTTCTTGATGCTTACGTTTTTGGGTTCGCCATTCAACAGGTTCAAATGCCGTTCGAGACACCCACCGAAACTCAGGATCTCGCCGCGGGTCTCATCGAGGAAATGGCAGGTGCCTTTCCGCACCTGTCTGAGTTTGCTGTTCAGCATGTTATGAAACCGGGATACGACTACGGCGGCGAGTTCGATTTTGGGCTGAACCTAGTACTTTCTGGACTGGAGCGAGCCCTCGTCGGAGGGGGCCTCGAGTCGCCGGTCGCGTGACAGTCCGGTGGCTTGGGCATCACGATCCAGAAGTACTTGCAGAGCCAAGCCAATAGTGACTGCGACACACACCGCTCCGGTCACCATGAGACGACTACCAGCTTCCACCGTCAAGGAGATGAAGAAGAGCAGACATGCTGGCAGCGCTATCAGGCAAAGCGCCGACAACCGGTCAAGGCGATTCCCAACTCGTAGTATCACGACGAGAGCCCCCAAGGCTGCCACCCGCATCAACCAGTCAAATGAATCTGCGGGCAAAGTGCGCAAGACTTTGTACGTCATCAACTGTGGCAACCGGGACAAGTAGGCGCCCTTCTCAAGTTGAGACTCCCACATGAGCCGCCCAACTTTGGCTCGAGCCACATCATCACTGAGGACTTGACCGGTCCGCAGTTCCCAGTTGTCGAAGTGCCGCTCCCGTATCGAGTGTCGGTCTTCGCCGGCTAGGTACGCCCGAGAGTAGGAGGCGGCCATATCGTGCCAGCCAGCAGTCCCCGTAGCCAAACCCATAGTTCCCGCATTGCTCACGTTATACGCCAGCCACGGCGCGACGAGAGTCGCGGCAATGAGTCCGGCACCGGCGGCTGCCCCAAGAACCCGGCGGCGAGATCCCTCCCTAAGAACGAGGACAACGGCGGCCACCGAAACCAGATAAAGCGCTCCCGAAACGATAAACATCTGCTTGGTGAGCCCTAAGAGACCAAGCGCTACACCCAGCGGTAGCCACCACCAATTATTGCCGCCACGGAGAATAGCCAGGGTAGCCACGACACCAACTGAGACCAATAGAACTGACAACGACTCGCTGAGACCTTGGCTCGCCCACCTCATCGGCTCACTACTCACGGCCAGAACTAGCCCAGCCAAGATTCCGCCAGCAAGCCCTACATACTTGATGGTCCCGATAGTCAAAAAGAAGACTGCCAAGGCCAATAAAGCCACATTGAGCAGGACGGCGTGATCCGGTTGGTACCCCGTCAGTTTCCATACCGATCCCACTAGCAACGGGTAAGCAGGTGCGCGATAGGAGTAGGGGCGTGGGGCCTCCGATTGCGTTGCCGCACGAGTCCACTCTTGGTAGCGATCAGCCTCACCGGCGACGACCCTCGAATCGTAGCTGTCAACTACCTGCTGCGCCGGATAACCGCCCGCTACCCCCAGGGATGAGTTATCCATCCACGTCCAGGCCATCAGGGTGAAGTCCTTTTGATCAGTACTCCCAGCCATCGGCGTATGAACTAGACCGCCATATTTATCGTGGGTGTACTGCCAGGTCATAGCTCCGGACGAAGCACCGATGACCACGGCTAGGGTGATCGCCATCGTTCGATTCCAACGGGAACGGGTCCGCGACACCCACCACACGGGAAGCACAAGCAGGAACAGAGATGCCCCGAGTCGAACTAATCCATCGGAAACTGCTAGCAGAATCGTCGGTACGACGACAGCGATAACCGCCATCGCAAGTAGCTGCCAACGTTGCAGTCGCATCGCGAGAACGTGACGGGCGTTAGCCTCACGAACGCTTCCAACAGGGAACGCTGTCGACTCCTCGACCAGGGTCGAGAAGCGAGATGATCGGGAGAGGCGCGGTTTCACGGCTGAGCTAAATCTTGATACTCGGTTGGTACTTCAATTTGATGTTGCTCCCATGATTTTCCCCACGTAGAAATACCTTGCGGCTGTGGCAAGCCGAACTCCTGCCACTCGGTAACTGAGGCCACCACATGCTCTCGCGACCGACGTAGTGCACCAACAAGATTGAGTTGGGGACCAGTAGCAAGAATCCGTTCCTCGGCGAACCAGGCTCGTTCTCGTTGCAGCACAATGTCATCGCTAACTTTGGCAAGCAGGCAACGCTCCGCTTCGGTGATATCAGCCAACGTTTCGGCCGCCCTTAACCATCCGTAGCTGAAGTCGATCTCAATGAGGCCTGCTTCCATCTCGAAGCCACCAAGGACTTCGGCAGTAGGTTCTATAACAGTGAGCTTGGCGCCATCAACGAGTGGAAACCGAAGGTTCTCTCGGCTGAGTTGCTGCGGCGTAATATCTGATGCCGATCGCGTAAAAACTGAGATGAGAGACGCTTGCGTGAAATCGGTATCGTCCTTATTTGTCGCTAACGGGCCGGTCAGGATGACGATGACATCATCTGCCCCACACTCCACAGCCGCCCGCAGCGGAATGTTTTGAACGATGCCGCCATCAACGTATACATCGTCACCGATCCGTCTCGGGGGAAATACGATCGGCACGCTGGAAGACGTGCACATCCCTTGAATCACCCCAGGATTCCCGGCTGGTTCGTATGGAGTCACTGAGTCTTCCATGACCATCGACCCATCTTCAGTGACGTACCGGGCGACTCCATCGCGCAAGGACGCAACCGAAATTCGCAACGTCACACCCGATGATGCGATCGTCGGTTCATCAACGCGCGCGACCCCACCATCGAAATCTCCTCGAAACCCAGCTTCCATCGGGTCAAGATTCATGACTGAGGATCCGGCCTCGCGCAACAACTTGCTCGCGCGTACCAACGCCGAACTGTTTCCGATTGCGCTGCCTATGGCAAACAGGGTCCGGTGCTTGCGAGGAGGATCTTGGATAGTTAATGGGTCGTGGACTCCGACCGGATCGGGAGGTAGTGGTGGACGTGAGCGGACCGAAATCAAGTCCGATATAAAATCGCCCAGCGGAGTTCCGTTTATTTCGTCAAGCCACGGCTGCCTACCGAAGACGGTGTTCATTCCACTCACGGCTAGCGCATTGCCACGAACAACCTCTACGAGCTGCCGAAACTCCGCTGGACTCGTCGCCTGCGCAAGTGGACCACACACCAGGGATCCAACTGAAGTTCCCGCCATAATCCTTGGGAGAAAATCGGAGCCGCGGCTGAGGTACTCCAACGCCCCGACTTCGAAGGCACCCTTCGACCCACCACCGGATAACACTAATGCCGGGGTCATGGAAGTCTCCTGACATCAATGCATACAGCGGGCGGTCCGCGAACAACGGCGTGAGTGGCGATCTAGCAGCCAGGTCTAGACCAATAGCAAGCCATCTTCATCGCAAACCTACTGTGACTGACCCCCAGTTTCGCAGATAAATCTGAAATCCATCACTCGCCTGTAGGCAAATCAAGACAGGTGTCTGCTAACCAACATCACATTCGTTGGTGCAAATATTCACCAACGACGCTTGCGCCAAGCGCCCAGATTCGGGCGTTCCGTTCCGAGTCGCGTGTCATCACCATGGCCCGGCAACACTCTCGTCTCGTCGGGAAGCCGTTGGAATATCCGTTGATCAACATCATTTATGAGCTGGTCGAAATCGGAACCACCGCTGGTCTTCCCAACACCACCGGGGAACAGCGAATCACCGGTGCAGATCAGCGGGGGCTCATCTGAATCCGTTTGGTAGAGGAGAGCGACACCCGCAGCGGTATGCCCACGCAATTCAATAACTTCCACGCAGCTGGAACCGAAATGGAGCAGCTCCCCATGCCTGACGATCCGATGCGGCTGAGGCTCAATGCTTGGTGCGTCAGCCGCAGACGCCATAGTTTCGACGCCCGTGGCGGCGGCAACCGCCGCTAGGGCGCCAAAATGATCGGGGTGGGCGTGAGTGGTAACGAGTCCAACAAGGGAGTCTGGCTTCATCTCACTCAGGATTCGATCCGGTTCAGCCGCCGCATCCACCAGCACCTGTTCACTCGTATCGCGATCTTGAAGTAGGTACACATTGTTGTCCAGGGCACCCACAGCCAGTTTCAACACAAGAATGTGATCCATCTCCAGTACCGCAATTGGGCCACCGGGAAATACATGGCCGGTGTAGGACATCTTTCTCCTCATGTACTTAACTCTTTGGTGGATCCAAAAAGTCGGTGGACCCCTGTCGATCGGTCAACGAGTGCTCCTACTGAGCTGACGCCTGGGATCGATCTCCGAACGGCACCAACTTACGTGCCAGGAAGATTCCTACCACCAAACCAATGAGGCTCGGTACGACAAACAGCAAACCAGATACGGCGATAAGAGAAACGCCGACTACTAAGCCGACTACTGCCCAGATGACACCTGACTCTTCCGGATCCCGATTGACCTGACGCAACGCTTGAACTGCCAGCGAAACAGAAATACCACCCGAAACCACCACCAAACTCAACAGAGCAAAAGAGAGACCGCCCGTCCCAATAGCGGCTGAGACAATGGAAAAAAGCAGCATGGCGATCAGAGCCGTAGCCGCGGCTATAACACCAACGCGTTTCACTCGACTGTCCTGGTTCGCCTCAGAGGTGTGTGTGCCGCGTACTTCATCAAGTACCAACGTATCCATAATCATCCCTCCTACCAGTCCGTCATAGGCTCCTGGCGCTGTAGTGCTAACGCCCTTATAGTTACCGCTACTCGACTTGGTAAACCTTGCCGTTACAGACTCACTAGAACGGACCAGCCCGCAAGAGAGTAGGACACCGGACGCCGGAAAGCATGGGGCCCAGCTCGACCTACGACATCCAGCCGAAATTACTCCTCAACTCGATCAGCAGGAGATCGCGAAGTGAGCATTGCCGTAAGTCGCGCCCTGCGCTCTGGTCGACGGTTCGACGGTTCGACGGTTCGACGGTGACGCTACGCGGCTAGCGGCTGCGAAGAGAAGCTCGCCATCACAACCGCCGCATCACGTTCTCGACCCATATCCCACAGCAGGAATAGCAATGCGGTGTAACCGGTCGGGTCAAGCGTTACGCCGCGATTTCCCCGACTTTCACTCTCAGCTGCAACTGCGATGCGGACCAACAGCCGGACCGCATCATCCTTACGCTGCTGCTCAACGAAGTCTTGGACATCGGTCAGGTAGCGGGAGTAGTGCCATCCCTCGATGGTCCCATCCCAGTTGGCCTGACGCCGAGCCTCACGCAAATCCTCTGCTATGTATCCGTCCACAACAAGACTGGAACTACCCATGACTTCCTCCCGTAGCGAGCTTGTATGACCGTGTTATTCCCGAATACTGGGACCGAGAAACCCCTTTTCTCGCGACACCGTTAGCCAACCGTTACCCGCGCGCACTTCCCGAACAGAATCCAAACAATGACGAGGCACCACCACGCTCTAATTATGGCTGATAATGGAATGGATGAATCCTGTTGACTTAGTGGCCGCCGTAGTGGTCTTGCTCGCTGCCTTGATCGGCTACCGGGTGGGTGTTGTGCGCCAACTTGGCGGCCTACTGGGAGCAGGAATCGGAATTGCGTTAGTTGTGGTGATGGTGAATCAGTTCGGCACCCAGTTGTCGCAACTAGACGATCTGAGCCGCGTCGCCGTTGTAGTCGTCGGTTTGGTGTTAGGGGCGTTCCTCGGTCAGAGTTTGGGTTCTTTGGTCGGGTCTAGAGTCGCCAGTGGCGACGAAAAAGGTGTTGGGGGAACCACCAATCGATGGGCCGGTGCGCTAGTAGGCGTCGCCGAGGGCGTAGTGGTCGTTTGGCTCCTGGGCAGCTTAGTGACTGTGGCACCCGATCCAAGCATCGCCCGCATGGCCCAGAAATCCACTGCTATTCAAACTCTGTCTGACTTGGCTCCTCCCCCGGCATCACTGGCACAGCAGCTGACCAGATCACTGGCGGGTGCCGATCTTGGGCTGCTATTCGATGGAGTTATCCCCCAGCCCGCGACCCCCACAAAACTACCGGGCAACGAAAAGGTCCGGGCCGTCGCCAAAGCCGCGGCTCCATCGGTAGTCAAGGTCGTTCGTGCGGGATGTGGCCTGCAGGGTGTGGGGAGTGGCGCGGTCATCTCGAACCAGTACGTTGTGACCAACGCACACGTGGTGGCTGGTGGCTCGCTTATTCAAATTGAAAAAGGCGGCCGACGTTACGAAGCTACTGCAGTACGCATCGATCGGCAGTTGGACGCAGCGTTGCTCTACGTTCCCGAGCTCGCAGCGCCACCACTAGCTTGGGCATCTGCTGACCCCGATCGCGGCGCTCAAGGAGCCGTGTTGGGTTACCCCGGCGGCGGTCCGTTTACCGCCGGCTCTGCATCCGTCAGTCGCGACATCAATGCTCTTGGTCGGAGTATCTCTGGGAACGGAACGGTAAGTCGCGAGGTTTTGGAACTGCGAGCTAAGGTCGAACCCGGTAACAGCGGGGGTCCGTTAATTTTGATGGACGGCTCGATCGGTGGGATCGTTTTTGCCGAGTCGCCTTCGAATCCCAAAGTTGGCTATGCGCTTGCTGCCAGCGACGTATCTCGATCACTTGAACGCGCCGTTGGCCGCACCGCCGGCGTAAATACCGGTTCTTGCCAGAACTAGATCCTGCTCATCGCCGTTGTAGTAGTGGCGGCAAGTCTGGCGACAGTTCCCGATCGGGGTACTTCACGGCGAGCAGAGACTCTGATATCCCGCGGTGTTGCCATTCGGTCGCTGCCACGGCCGCTACACACACCACGATTGCGATGACTGGCCATACAAATCCGAGGCCAAGGATCAACCAGGTCGCTACTGCGCCCAGCGTTACCAGGCCACCAGCCACGATTAAAACGCCCTGCGGCACCCTGCCGGAGGATTCCTGAGCTGTATCTGCATCCACAGAACTCAATGCGTCTTGCGCATCAGAGGTCATGCCCTGCTCTGGGTCCCACGGGTTGCTTCGTAGAGCTGTGCTTTCATCTACCTTCATTCTCATCACCCCTTCACTTCCTAATCGCGTTATGTCCAGATAGACCGTGGCCAAACACCGTGAGCGGAATAGTTCGAAAAAGTTTCGAATGACCTTAGGATTACGGCTATTGAGTCGGCTCACATAAGTGAGCCTTGGCCGGTCGGTACGGATGTAACGGACAAGATGTCCCGCAATACCCCTAGCCTTTGCACGACACTGCTTTGGCCGACTAAGTTACTGATGGCGGTAACTACGGGAAGCAATCCCGGACGGATACGAGTGGAGGCGACCAAATGGACGCGGTAATGAAGGACAAAATGCAGAATGGACGCGGATTCATCGCGGCGCTGGACCAGAGCGGTGGCAGCACTCCGAAGGCCTTACGTCTCTATGGCGTAGAAGAGGACCAGTACTCGAATGAGTCGGAGATGTTCGACCTCATCCACGAAATGCGGACCCGGATTATCACCAGTCCGGCTTTTGGTGGTGACCGAATTCTGGGGTCCATCCTGTTCGAGCAAACGATGGACCGAAACATTGAGGGACAGGGAAGTGCTGAGTTTCTGTGGAACGAGAAACAGGTTGTTCCATTTCTTAAAGTTGATAAGGGTCTAGCTGACGAGGCCGACGGCGTACAAATCATGAAACCGATCCCGGGTCTCGACGAGCTCCTATCTCGCGCTACCGCCAACGGTGTCTTCGGAACCAAAATGCGATCCGTCATTAAAGAGGCAAACGTCACCGGCATCAATGCCGTAGTGGACCAACAGTTTGAGATCGCACGGCAGATAATCAGTAGCGGTCTAGTGCCGATCGTCGAACCCGAAGTAGACATTCACAGTTCTACCAAGGCTGATGCCGAGAACCTGCTGAGGGACCAGATCACCCAGCAGCTTGATTCGCTGCCGACGTCGGATCACGTAATGCTCAAGTTGACCCTGCCCAATCAACCCAACTTCTACGCTGATTTGATTGCGCACCCACGGGTGCTACGTGTGGTGGCCTTGAGCGGTGGCTACTCGCGAGCCGAAGCTGACACGTTACTGCGTGAGAACCACAATATGATCGCCAGCTTCTCTCGGGCGCTCACTGAAGGGCTCTCGGCTCAACAAAGTGACGAGGCTTTCAACGAGACCCTCAATACGTCCATCCAGAGCATCTACGACGCCTCGCTCACCTGACCCGCGTTGGCGTTAGATGATCTAACCGGCAGCACTAGCGGCGCAGCCACCATCAGCGAGTCGGTTGCCCTAACCGTTGTTTTGGGTAATACCTGCCCGCTCGATCTGCCGTATTATGCCGTCACCCACTCGGTCACCTTCCTTCACGAAGGCGGCTGGCTGACCAAGCGGTGCTCCCACCATTGTTTCTTGATCTCCGGGGAAGACTTCACCGGTGAGGATGTGGCGCCACTCTCCAGGTGGGAAGGTAACCGACACCTCGGTAGCCCCTTCTTCGGTTACCGGTGCGACCAGCAAATGATTGCCGAGGAAGTACTGGAGGTCCACATCAGCAGCCGCAGTTCCGGGATACACCAACCAGCCGTGACGCATAGCCGGCACGCCTGTCCTAGTTGCCTCAGCAATGACACCTTTGCGGTAGTTGGCCAAGGCTACATATAACTGTGAAGCCTCGGCAAAAGCCTTACGTGACTCGGGGGTGTCATAAACCTGAGCATTCGAATCGGGAGCATTTGACTCATGACTACGCATGAGGACCGCGAGAGCCTGATACTCAGACCAACGCTGGTTCAGTTCGGGCGGTCGCACATAGTTCACAACGAACACTGGCCCTTTGCCAAATGGGAAGCTGGTGTAGCCACCAATGTCGCTGTGCCACAGTGGGAAACCGCTGACTCCACCCGACAGTGAGCCAAGGATCGCGCTGGCCAGACCATCCTGATCCTTAAAGTTCACCATCTGATCGCCGTTCCACATTTGAGACACATTCGGTTCGGAACCGAGATAGGCGGAACGGAAAAACACCATGCAGTCCGGCTGCTTGGCACGCTCGCATCCAGTTCGCACTGTCTCGGCCCACAGTGCGGGCCATCGGTTATGTTGCTGCTCTGGTTCCCCAGTGTGGAGAACACTATCCATGGGTAAGTATTCGGCAAAGTCAGCCATAAAACCCGATGCGCCTACTCCGAGTACCTCGTTCGCCACGACGTCCGCGTACCAATCCTTCGCTTTGGGATTGGTTAGATCGACTATTCCGATTGGGAATCCAACCGTCGGCAGTTCATAAACATCCCCGCTGGCGTTCTTCACCAAATAGCCAGCCTTCTCGGCTTCGTTGTAGAGGCTCCTCACGGAGCTACTGGGGACCTCGGGAGAAAGGTAGGGATTCATATAGGTGATGATCCGGATATCTTCTTTCGCAAAGTCTGCGACCATCTTGTCCCAGTCCGGATAGGTCTCCTTATTAAGTTGCCAGCTCCACCACAGTTGTTTGCCGAAGCGTGTTTTTCGTTGTCCCACCCAGTCCTGCAGAAACACCCCTGAGATTTTGGTCCCCGCATCTTGCATTTCCTTGACCCTGGCCCGAACGATATCGGTCCCACCTTGGATTCCGATGATGGCGCCGTCATTGATCCACTCTGCCGAGTCGGGACGACTGATCCCGGCAGAGCGGTCTGCAACCAGCTCGGAAGGGCTTCCAGCAGCGAGTACCTCAGCGGTGAGGACATCATCGAAACTCTC
>PAAU01000003.1 GCA_002699445.1 Micrococcales bacterium
GAGCCCTCGGCTCTCGCTGTGAATTCGGGTTCGAGAACTCCTGATACGAGATCGACTAAGAGTATTCGATATCGGTCTGATCGCATTGCGGTCAGTGCATGCTGGCGGGCGTCGATTATCTCCTCACCAAGAACTGATTGGACAGTTTCGCGAGCAAGCGCGCCTTCACGCGACTCCAACTCTTCGGTGCGTTCGTTGAGTCGGTCGATCATTACTTCGGTATCCCGTACGTGACCGAGTTCCTTGGCGATCCAACCTAGTTCTGTCCGCAAATGTTTTGACCAATTTTTGTCGACTAAGGGACTGAAGGCTTGTAGGCCACTGCGTAGACGACGTGCCGCGACACGCATTTGGTGGACCGAGTCGGGTAGATCTCGGCGAACCCGGACGTCTTGCATCAGGAAACGGCGAGCGTGCCGAGCAAGGTGGGCCCGGATGGCGGCGGCGGCTGGGTCGTGGGGATAGATGCGTTGTGGTGCGGGGATATCGGGTGGATCGGCCGCTCGCGGGCCTACTGCGGATGCGGCTTTTGATGAAGTGCCCGGAATGGCCTCAGCCGCGAGCAGCGCATCACAGACGTCCCGCATGAGTTTCCCATCTGCGGCAGATGGAGTGAGAGCCTCGACTTCAATTTCCCGAAAGCGTGCCGCGATATTTTTTCCATCCATGATGGATACGAGATCGTCGACAATTTCCAATACGGCAGATCCCGACTCATCCTGGACGAGTAGCGGGTTCCGCTCTGTTCGTAATGTTGCCATCGGCATGAGCGGTTGGTCGCGAACTAAGGCAGTGAGCAGATCTGCCAGTTGCTCAGGGACGCGTCCGGCCTTTCCCGCAGATAGTGGCAGCTGCAATTCATCGCGAGCCCCATCATCTCGATCGTCTACGGGCAACTTAAGATGCCAGCCCTCGTCAGGTCCTCCCTCGCGACGCCGCAAGGTGATCTTCCAGCGAAAAAGTCGGAGGTCCGCCGTGTCGTAGTAGACAGCGGTCATGTTTCGAGTCGGCTCTTCGGAGAGCCCGCCCATGCCAGCTATGTCTTGCAGTGCGGGCATTCGAAACATGGCATGAACTCGAAACTTACGTTCGATTTCGCGATATGTGGTGGGTCCGTCCATCGTGGTCGAGCGCTCCAGTTGGGACGCTACTTGCTCCGCTTCTTAGTGCTCTTTGACTGAATGAGGTAATCCTGCAGATCAATTAGAGGGTCGCCAGCGGCATCTCGGCTGCTTCTGGTCCACGAGCCATCGGGATTGAGGTCCCATGCCGAAGTTCCAGAATCCATCGCGAGGTCGAAGAGTTTGCTCACTTCTTTTACATGCTCTTCGGTCGTTAGCTGCACCAAGGTTTCGACTCTTCGATCCAGATTTCGGTGCATCAGATCAGCGGATCCGATCCACGTCTCGGTTTCCCCACCGTTGAGGAATTCGTAGGCTCGAGAATGCTCGAGAAACTTACCCAAGATGCTTCGGACTCTGAAGTGTCCTTCTGAGTCCGGCAGGTCAGGTCGAGCCGCACAGATCCCTCGTACCCAAATATCGACAGGCACACCCTCCTCGGAAGCGCGGTAAAGCGCGTCGATAATGCGTTCATCGACAATAGAGTTGCATTTGAAACGAATCCGGGCCGGTCGGCCCTGTCTCTTGTGCTCCACCTCTCGCTCGATTCGGTCTAACAATCCGCGTCGGATTGAGCGCGGCGCTACCAAAAGTCGATCGTAGGTAGTGTTCATCGAGTATCCGGAAAGGACGTTAAAGAGTCGGCTCACATCTTCACCAACAACTGGGTCGGTAGTGAGTAGACCAAAATCTTCGTAGAGTCGAGCAGTTTTCGGATGGTAGTTCCCGGTCCCAAGGTGGCAGTAGCGACGGAGTGTGTCCCCGTCATCTCGAACTACCATGCTCAACTTGCAGTGAGTCTTCAGCCCAACGAGGCCGTAGACCACATGGACGCCTGCACGCTCTAGTTTTCTTCCCCACTTGATATTTGCCTGTTCATCAAATCTCGCTTTGATCTCTACAAGTGCTAGCACCTGCTTGCCAGCCTCCGCAGCATCTACGAGTGCATCGATGATGGGTGAATCGCCGCTGGTTCGATACAGAGTCTGTTTGATAGCTAGAACCTTGGGATCCGCAGCCGCTTGCTCTAGGAACCGTAGGACCGAGGTGGAAAAAGAGTCGTACGGATGATGCAGTAGTACTTCTTTCTCCCGCATGGCATCAAGTACATCCGGCGGGGCGGCAGATTCCACCTGAGTGAGTTCTTTGCTGGTCTTGGGGACAAATGACGGCTCTTTGAGATCACCGCGGTCCAGGCCCACCAATCGCCATAAGCAGGTGAGGTCCAAGGGCCCTGGCAGCGTAACTACTTCTTCTTCACCAATTCCTAGTTCGCTGACGAGGAGTTCAAGGACATGAGGATCGATAGATCTTTCAACCTCGAGGCGTACTGGCGGTCCGAATCGACGACGCATCAGTTCGCGTTCTAGCGCCTTCAGCAGGTTCTCAGCATCGTCCTCTTCAACTTCCAGATCCTCATTACGAGTCACTCGGAAAGCATGATGTTGCAGTACCTCCATCCCTGGAAACAGTTGATCGAGATGTTTCGCCATCACTGATTCGAGGGGTATGAACCGCTGCGGTGCTACTGAGACCAACCGTGGTAACAGCGGTGGTACTTTGACGCGTGCAAAAAGCTCGTTGCCAGTATCAGGGTTTCGCACCACAACGGCGAGGTTCAGTGACAGCCCGGAGATGTAGGGAAAAGGGTGAGACGGGTCAACCGCTAATGGGGTCAAAACCGGAAATACGCGAGTACTGAAGAAGCTATGCATTTCCTCGCGTTCTGGCTCAGTGAGATCGTCCCACTGCAGTAACTCGATTTCATTGCTCGCGAGTTCTGGGATGACGACCTTACGAAAGCAGTCGGCCTGCCGCTCCATTTGACCGCGAGAACGCTGCCAAATGGCTTCTAATACTTCATTCGGCAGAAGCCCGCTTGCGGCTCTTACCGCGATGCCGGTTGCGATTCGCCGTTTCAGCCCTGCCACCCGCACCATGAAGAACTCGTCGAGATTACTGGCAAAAATAGCCAAGAATTTCGCTCTCTCCAGCAACGGCAGCCGATCGTCCTCCGCCAGTTGGAGGACCCGTTCATTGAACTCAAGCCAGGAAAGTTCCCGGTCTAAGAATCGATCGTCTGGGAGTGCGATGGTTTCAGATCCCGACTCTTCGTCTTCAACGATGTCGGTGGAAGCAGTCATACCCGAGATATTGCCACAGTAAGGCAGTCGGTTCCCGATGAATAATCATCGTTTCCAGCCAAAGCAGCGGTCACTATCTCGATGCTCGAACCCTGACTTGGCATAGAAACTGGCAGCACGTGAGTTGCTGCTATCCACAAATAGGTGAGCCTGATGGGCCCCTTGTCGCTGGAGATACTCCAAACCAGCCAAGAGTAGAGGCTCGGAGATGCCGGATCCCCGGTACTCTTCCGCCGTCGCGATGAGGAAGACTTCCCCGGTTGCTGGAGTAGTTGTTGATCCACTAGTTTCCATTTTCGTCCAGTGAAATCCGGCTAGCTGGCCGTCGTAGTCGGCTACAAAAAAGCCGTTGGGATCGTACCAATCAGCGGTCAATCTGGTTTGCAGGTCGGCTGCCGTCCAAGATCCCTGATCGGGGAGAGACTCGAAGGCTTTTCGATTCAACTCCAGCCACGAAATATCGTCGATACCGGGTCGAAACAGTCGGAATCGAAATCCTGCTGGAGGCTGCGGAACGGTAATCGGATCGGTGAGGTCCCTGGACATCAGCCACAGTTCGCGTTCCTTTTCCAGGCCGTTCGCTTCAGCTGCGGTGCGTCCGGAGGATTTGTCTCCGTGAGTCCAGAGCCTACCCGTTGGCATGCGGTCGCAGACGAGATCAAGTAGTTCAATTCCGGCCGAAAGATTTGTTGGATCGGCTACAAGCTCAAGGTCTATCCCGCCTCGTCTTGGTGCCGCTACGGCATACGCTTGAGTCGGAGGATCGCACCAGAGCCAGTTCACCTCATCGCTGAGCGTGCGGAGGGCAGAGCGCATTCGATCACCGAGCGGCCGCCGTCCGCTAAATTGTTGTTCTGCATCCATTACTCGGGCTATTTCCAGCGGGGGCCGACTCCCGGGGACACGATGTAAGTCTTGGGTCATATCAACTTGTGGTTTGCGGTTCCGAAGATTCTGCTGCATCGGGAACAAACCGGTAGCCAACGTTGCGTACTGTGCCGATGAGCGCTTCGTATTCGAGGCCAAGCTTTGCTCGCAAGCGTCGCACATGAACGTCGACGGTTCTGGTACCGCCGTAGTAGTCGTAGCCCCATACTTCTTGCAGTAACTGGGCTCGCGTGAATACCCGCCCTGAGTTGCTGGCCAGATAACGTAGCAGTTCGAACTCCTTGAACGTGAGGTCGAGTTGGTCACCCGCCAGAACAGCCGTGTACGCGGATTCATCGATAAGTAACGCGCCTCGCCTGATTTGATCTGGCGAGTCTTCATCATCGGAAGCTGACTCGCTGGCCGAACGTGCCTCACACACCCGTAACCGCGCTTCGATCTCGGCTGGGCCGCAGGTCTCGAGCAAAAAGTCGTCAGCGCCCCAATCCGACTGAATCGCAGCCAGCCCACCTTCGGTAATGATCAGCACTAGTGGGACAGTCACTCCGGTAGCCCGAATAAACCGTGTGAGTGAGCGTGCCTGCGGGAGTGATTGCCGACCATCTACCAGGATCGCGTCATGGGGCGGTGCATCTAGGAGGATCGAGCCTTCAGCTGGCAGAACACGCAGCGTGTGGGTGAGTAGCTCTATCGCGGGCAGCACGTTTGCAGCCGGGCCTGGCTGGGATGTGAGGAGTAGTAGCCTCATCCGCCCTCCCTGGGTGCCAATGATGGAAGAATAGCCGACCATGTCCACTGGTGAGCCAAAGCGAACGGTCCGACGGAGTTTGCTCACTGATGACGGTGAGCGAATTGCCGCACAGTTACTCCAGCCGACAGCAGCTGGCACTCAACCGCCTGAAGTCGGCGCAATCGTCGTTCACGGATTCTCTGGCTCGGTTGATAAGCCGATCAACTACCGAGTTATTGAGCGACTTTCTCGAAGTATTCCCGTGATTGCTTTTGATATGCGTGGTCATGGCGCCAGCTCGGGCGAATGCACCCTCGGTGATCGTGAGGTGAACGATGTCGCAGCCGCTGTGAGTTGGGCTCGGTCTCGTGGATGGTCTCGGATTGTGGTTGTTGGGTTCTCGATGGGCGCCGCGGTCGTAGTCAGATATGCCGGTACCGTAGGCGGCGTCGCGGGAGTAGTGTCCGTCAGTGGTCCAGCCTTTTGGAATTACCGCGGTACTCGGGTTATGCGTCGGCTGCACTTTGGCGTGGAAAATCCTATGGGACGACAGTTCGTGCGACGAGTGATGAAGACCCGAGTAATCGAACCGCCATGGCCGAAGCCGTGGCCGGTGTCACCTTTCCAGGCCGCTGCAGAGATCGCACCGACTCCGTTTTTGGTAGTTCATGGGACGGAAGACCAGTACTTTCCATTGGAGCATCCTCGGGGGCTGATCCATTCAGCGGAACGAGGTGCAGTGGCTCGCCAGGTCCCGAACTATGAGCCGCAACTGTGGTTGCGTGACTTTGGTCATGCTGAGGCCACGATTTCGGACGGACTGCTAGATGCTATTTCGGGCTGGTGTCTTAGCTGTGCAGTTCCTGCTCCAGTTCGTCCATCGCATTGATAACGATCTGGGTCAAGTCGGACATCCACACCAGTAAGGCCGGTCGAGGATCGGGTCCAGTCCCAAGCCATGGATCAGGGTTGATGAGCCATTCTTCCGTAGCCTTGCGGAACCTGAGGAGCGTCTGGCTCTTATCGACCGGTGGGGAAACATCCGGTTGTTTATTGGTATCCGGGTGTGACAGCAGACCGGCAACTCGGTGAACTCTATTGCGCAAGGCCTCCGCTTCGGCCCGCAATGGAGTTATCAGCGGCGTTGGGATAACGCTCATTTGCTGCTGAGCTTCAGAAGCCAGCAGAAGTGAGGCCGTTCGAAGCAAGCGAGCGCTTATCTCCATCGTCTGCGTCGCCCAAAGCGCCGTCCGCCATCGGTCGATTGGGGTCTCGCCCGGTGTTCGCTGAGAGACGGCGAGATCGAGACTATCCCGCGCACGTGAGTTGAACTTGCTTGCGTTCTGCTGACTGAGGTCCAACGTTTCAGGCTCGATGCGGCCGTCTGAGAGGTAGGTTAAGGTCATCGCGAGATGTTCGGCTGAGGTCGTCAGGGCTTCGACGCAGCGCCGGTCGAGCATTCCCGATATTCCGCGAGGCCAAAGCAGCACGCTCACTATCAGACCGATCACGAGTCCGATAGCGACATCCTCCAGGCGGACTTCTGCTGTGGTCCAGGTCGTCGGATACAGCAGTGAAAACAAAACAATGACGGCGATGGTGAAAGCCGCCTGCCCGGTGAGAAGAGAAAAAGTGGACGGGGTGAACGCGGCAAAGAACAAGCACAGTGGAAGCAGAATCCACCAAATAGTGGTGTTGTCGCCGATAGTCAGGATCAGCGCGGCGCTGATGATAGCCCCGGCGGCAGTGCCGATCAGAGCTTGCAGAGCAGACCTTCCGGTACCAGAGGCATCGAAGCGAAGTCCCACCAAAGTTCCCAACACAATCCAAAAGCTGTGTTCTGGAGCTAGCGAGTTGGCAACAGCCACGCTGGCAGCAAGAGCGGTCGCGGTCCGAATCGCAAGGCGTAGCCACGGTGAATCTAACGAGAGTTGTGTGCGCAGTCGCTCGTACCAGGCCGGCTGATCTTGGCGGGCGACTGGCTCGAGGATTGGGTCTTGGACATCGGGTTCGGAATCAAATCCGGCCATCTCGGCGTGGACAGAAATCAGACGTAGTGGTGAACAATCATCGAGGTGCGCAATTAGCTCAGCCGGTTCTAGCTCTCCTCGACGGGAAGCGACCCACATGTTGACCTCGTCGAGATGCTCGCGGCGACTGTTGAGCAGAGCCTGGGTGCTCAACGGATCGGCATTGGACGGGCTGTCGTCAATCAGGCTCGCGATCGAATCCAGTTGGGTTGCACTGACATCCGCCAACTGCCGGTTGGCGGAAATCAGCGAAGGCTCGGGTGACGCATCCGGTGGGGTACGGTTTTGCCAGCCCTCGTGATCTGCAATCCGTTCGGCACACCGTACTCGTTGACCAAGGTGGGAGTCGGGTGAGGCTAAGCCCGATGGTCGTTGCAGATTGCCCTCGTAATCTTGCCGGACCTTGTCGAGCGCAACCAAGGACTTACGCACAGCTGCCTGCTCTGCAGGCCCCTCTCGCCCATCGTTCTGAATCCATCTACTTCGAAGCATCGCCGCGAATTCGCGATAGGACTCTGCCAACTGCCGGTTAATCTCACGGAAGGGGTACGACGGCAGCAAGACGAGGGCAGCTACTGTGGCGACCACTCCTCCTATAATCCAGGCAAGCAAGGTCTCGGCCAGCAGTTGCGGTTCCGCAGAAGTTAGTGCCAGCACAGCAGCAAGGAGAAGTACGTTCTGCGCAGCTGCCAGATAACCGCGCAGCATTGCGAGCATACTCACGATCAGACCAACTACTGCCATGAGTATTACGGCCGGCAAGATCGTTTGACTGAAGGGAACACACGCCGCAAGGATTACTAGCCCAAAGACCAGCGTGAAAAGGTATGCGGCGCCCCGTTTTTTCCAGGGCCCGGCGAAGTTTCCGAACAGCAATAACGCGAGGCAGGCGAACACACCGAATAGGGCCGTCTCTGCGACCGCAGATATCTGTTGAAGGATCAGGATTGCGATAGGGACCGCCACAGCGACCCGGATCGCACGCCGCAGCGCGATGAGGTCGGGATCGCGCTGCCGCAAGAGCTGCAACAGCATGAGAATCACTTTAGTAAATTAAGGAGTAACGGGAAGTATTTTGTTCGGTAATCCGTTGGCAACAGCATCTACCTTAGTTTTTAACCCGGCGTAAGATGATCAGGTACTTGATGTTGAGGAGCCATGGTGAACTCGTTGTGGCTCCTCGTCGTCGTAGTTTCGGTCGCTATCGGATTCGGACTTTGGCGGAAGTGGAGTGATGGGCGTATGCGTGACGACTCCACGTCGCTGGAAATAATCGCGTCGCGGCTCCCCGCTGAGTCGACGGATGGAGTCGAGCAGGAACAGTTGAAGGTCGACCCAACCGATCTTGGCCTCACCCTCGGCCCGAGGGCGACGTTGCTGCAGTTCTCGTCAGCTTTTTGCCAACCGTGTCGATCCGCTCGCCTGCTACTCACAAGTCTCGCTGAGGATCTCCCGGGGGTCACCTTCGCCGAGCTTGATGCAGAAGACCACATCGATTTGGTCCGGTCTTTGCAGATCCGTAGGACTCCGACCATCCTCCTGTTGGACTCGTCGGGAAATATCCGTAAGCGAGCCGTGGGCCTACCTCGTAAATCCGAGGTTGTTGCTGCGCTCGCGAATGTGGTGTGACACTAAGATCATCGAAAGGAATAGTTCATGGGTACGGCCAGAAAAATATCTGGAAGTCGCGCGGTGAGCGCGGCTGCGGGATCGAGTGACGGGAAAGTCGATCCCAGAGGGCCAAGGTTCAGTGCCGCAATCACATCGGTAGTTCTCGCGGCGGCATTGATATCCATCCCGGGCGATAGTTCGGCATCATTGCTAGTGCCAATAGTTCTGCTGGCCTTCCAGGCAATGGTTTTTGGTGCCGCGGCATTGTTCGGCTTGCAGGCACAGCTTTACGGCCGGGTATTCCGCACTCTGGTAGTCCCTCGGTTGGGTCCTCCAGCTGAGTGGGAAGAGGAGGCGCCGCCTAGATTTTCGCAACTCGTCGGTTTGGTGTTCGTGTTGGTGGCACTAGTCGGTTTGGGGTTCGGACTCATGTGGGTGGCTCAGATCGCTGTTGGGTTCGCTCTAACAGCTGCCCTATTAAATGCAGTCTTCAACTATTGCCTGGGCTGTGAAATGTATCTTCTCGCGGCTCGATTGCGCATCCGGACCTAACGTCACCTAAGAGCGTTGTGGGTCGGAAATGTCGGGATCGATGTCGCCTTGGGCGGCCAACGACCCATCTTGTCCGCCGCCTGTGCCGCGCAGAATCATGGCAAAACCAACGGCTGCCAGCGAACCGACTAGGGGACCGATCGCATAAATCCAATAGGTACTTAAGTCGCCTCCGATAAAGTTTGGGCCGAAGGTCCGGGCTGGGTTCATGGAAGCCCCGGAAAGCGAAGCCGCCCAAAGGCCCGCAAGCGCGATGTAGGAGCCGACCCCAATAGCCGCAATGATGCCGATGCTCTGTGCGCCGGAGGCTGTACCTAAGATCACGCTCACCAGACCGAATGTGAGGATGGCTTCAGTCGCCAGAGCGGCCAAATCCGAGGTACGTTCTCCGGGGTACGAGCCACCGTTCTTTGCACTTATCGTCACCAACCATTGCAAGAATATGGCCGCTACTGTCGCACCCAAGAGTTGGGTAACGATATATCCTGGAACTCGGCGCCAAGGAAAGTCGCCCCGGAGTGCAAAACCACAACTGACCGCGGGATTCAGATGAGCTCCCGAGACTTTCCCCATGAACATGATGATCGCCATGACCATGGCCCCCGGAGCAATCACAGCGGCAGCCTGCGGCACCGTCCCTGGATATAGCTTGCCAACCATGGCAGCTCCGCCGGCCACGAGTACCAGGAAGAAAGTGCCGACAAACTCGGAGGATAGCCTCCGCCACTCCTGATGCGGATCGGCGAAATTGTCAATCCGGAAGCGTGCTTCTTGGGACAGCTCGTCGAGGAAGTTCTCACTTTCGGCGGGTTGAGAGTTTTGGGGTGGGGTCATTGTGAATCCCAGACTCGGTCGGCAATAGTTAGGAATTCAAATCGATGATTCTCGCGGGGATATCGGTATTTTCGTTCAGCAAGTAACTGGCACATACCCGGTGGTATCCATCAGCGATAGTGGTCGGGAGGTCCTGTCGAATGTCACCACGGATCAACAAGACGGGAGCCCAGTCGACTCCGTCGGCTGCCTTGTTTAGGTCGATTTTAACGTGGGGGTCACTACCGGTGAGTCGTGGTAATCGAGCGGCCCGCAAGATGTCTTTCGCCTTGAAGGTGACGAGTGGTGCCGTCTTGAGTCGATCGGCCAACGCACTAGCTACATTTGAGGTCGCGAGTAGCCCCAGGTAGTTAGCAGCTGCCGGATAGTCGTGGTCGTCTGGATCGTTTTTCCAATGAACGCTATCAACCTTGTTGGCTTCCTTGCTTGCATCGTCGGTGGACATGCAAACCTCCTGGAGATTGGTGGGTGAGACTGCTATCGGTGCCGTAAATCTAGCGGCTGATGGTCTACTTCGCTCAACGCAAGGGTTCCTTTAGTACACCAATGCTTGCGCATCAGGTGCAGTCACTTCTGCGACGAAAGAGGTAGCACCCGATATTCCGACACCGGGTAGCAGATCTTCGACTTCCAAATCGCGTCTTGTGGCGCATTGCTGACAAATGACTAAAGTGCCGGAGGCAAGAATCACTTGGATGAGGTCGACCAAGGGCGTAGCGTGCGGCAGGGAAAATGACTCAGCTTGCCCAGCCACAGCTAACCATGTGGCTTCTCCAGTGAGCCACATGGAGACGGATACACCTGAGGCAGCTGCGGCCGCTGCCACCGTGAAGGCTTGAGAGCAGCGTTCGGGGTCATCTGCTCCGGCAGTGGCCTTAACAATGAGAGATCTGGTCACAGCACGACTCTACCGAGACAGGTACCCTTCGTACGTGGAGTTATTCTTTGAGAGCCTGTTAGTGGTCTGCTCTATAGCAATCTTATGGTTTTCGGTGTACGTCATAGTGAAACTGTTCAAAGGCCAGCGCTGACTGATGGATCTGCCAGAAGAGATCTTGCCGTTGTCCTGGATGCTAGGCCGTTGGGTCGGAGTGGGAACAGGTCAATTTCCGACAATTGAAGATTTTCGATTTGGACAAGAGGTTCAGTTCAGTTGCGACGGCAGACCGTTCGTCACCTACTGGTCACGCTCCTGGGAGTTGGACGATGAGGGGAATCGGGTGCGAGCTACTGCGACGGAATCTGGATTTCTCAAGATGGGCTCGGAGCAAGCGGTCGAACTGTTGCTCACGCACCCGATGGGCTATTCCGAGGTCTGGGAAGGAAAGCAGCAAGTCACAGCGATGGAGCAGGACCGCATCCTCGGGGCCAAGATTGAGCTGCGGACAGACGTAGTTGCTCGCACTTCTGATGCCAAGCCCTACAGTGCAGGTCACCGCCTCTACGGCTTGGTTGATGAGGACCTGTTGTGGACATTTGATATGGCGGCTATGGATCAGCCGCTACAGAACCACCTCGCGGCGCGGCTGCAACGGGTGGACGCAGAGGCCTAAAGATGGCCGACTCCGAATGGGAAGCGGCGCTTCGTTCCCACGGTCACCGGGTGACGTCCCAGCGGCTCGCTATTTTGCGATCCATCTCGACTATGAAACACCCGACAGCGGAGTCCATTCACGAGGCGCTCGGACAGGCTGAACCGTCACTTAATTTATCCACCGTTTACCGAAATTTGGCGGTGCTACAAGAGGTAGGACTGGTCACTCATGCTCACATCGATGCTAGGGCTCCGGTCTATCACCTGGCAGCTGAACCCAGCCATATCCACCTGTCCTGTCTCGCCTGCGGTGACGTGACCAGCGTAGAACCGGAAACTGCGGGCGCGTTTGCCGAGCGGGTCGCCCTGGATACGGGTTTTGTGATTCAGCCAGGCCACTCTGCGGTCTACGGATACTGCCCTAACTGTCATCCATCTCCGTGACTTTGCCCTGTTGGGGTCGAGAGGCAGATACTAGGGTTATGACAGATTCGGTGCTGCCCCCAGATCATGCGTTGGACCAAGGCATTCCTTGGCACTTCGGAGATCCGTTGCGCGAACAGCGCTACTTGCTCAATGGGAGCGCGTACGCGGATTTATCTAATCGTGGTGTTGTGACGATCAGTGGAGCAGATCGACTGAGCTGGCTCAATGACCTATCTACTGCTCTAGTTCTGGATCTCGAGCCCGGTGAACCGAGGACCTCGCTGCTTCTAGATCCGAAGGGTCATGTGGAGCATGAGTTACACGTGGTGGACGATGGCAACACGACTTGGCTCATCACAGCTCCGGGCGTTGGGGGAAAGCTCGTCGAGTATTTGACCTCCATGCAGTTTCTGCTCCGTGTCGAAGTGTCAGATCGAACCGAAGATTGCGCGGTTATCGGCTCACTATCGGGGGAGCCCCCAGCATCAGCCTGGGCTATTTGGCGAGCGCCGGGTGAATTCAGTGGACAAGGTGTTACTCCTGCTGGATCAGATCGAGGTGGCGATCCCGGTAAGTATGTTCCGCAGCGCCCCGATATTTTTGCGGCGGTCGAGGCCATTATTCCGAGGCAGGAACTAGCACCAACCCTTGCTGAACGACCTCATCGAGCGGGAACCTGGGCGTGGGAAGCACTGCGGATCGCGGCTGCAGTCCCAAGAGCAGACGCTGATACGGACAATCGGTCGCTGCCGCATGAGTTGGGTTGGATCGGAAGCGCAGTGCACCTAGCGAAAGGTTGCTATCGGGGGCAAGAGGCGGTGGCCCGCACGCATAATATGGGTCGACCGCCGCGGCGACTCGTGCTGCTGCATTTGGACGGCTCGGCAGAACGGCTACCTGAGCCCGGATCTCGAGTACTCGTTGACGAAAAAGATGTCGGTTGGGTGGGTAGTGCGGCGCTCCACTACGAGTTGGGTCCAATCGCGCTGGCCACGGTCAAACGTCGCACGGATCCGGCTGCGGAACTGCAAGTGTCGGGAATCGCAGCGCGCCAGGAACCAGTCGTTGTTTAACGGTCGCCGTTCAGCGCCCGAATAGGCGTCGCTTGGGGGGCGGTTGCGGGCGCTTGTGCGGAACGGGCGGAGCGTTTTGCTGAGTTGGGGTATCGGAATTTTGGGGGTCTTGAACAGAATGCAGTTCACCCAGCAGGTCAGGATTCATAGCCGGTTCAGTTCCACCCACCGGGCGCGAGATCTGGACGGGTGGTGGAGTAGCCGTCGGCGGTGGGGCGTCCGTGGGGATCGGATCGGATTTTTCTGACGACTGTTGGCCGTGAGACAGGCTAGTCAGCAGTGACGCCGCGTCTTTGTGATCAGATGGGCTCCCCACGATGTGGTGCTGGGGAACGTCTTCGGGGTCAGACAGATCGGCTCCGTCAGGCAAAGTTGGCGCCAACTCGGTGGCCATCTGGCGCAATTCAGGGTCGGGAGCCGGCGGTTTCGTTCGTCCCTGTGCCGGATTTGGGTGTCCACTCCTGATATCTGCTGGTCGAAAAGCACCACTGATTCGTTCAAATGCAGGTTTCTCGCCTTCAGTCGTTTCCGTGGTGGGAGCGGTTGGGGGTGGGAGGTCCATGATTTCGGAGGCGGACTCCTTTGACTCAACGGGTTCACTGTTCTCTTGTGGAAACGGCGTAGTTAGCAGGCCCTCGTCGGAAGTGGATGTAGTTTGCCCAGTCGGCGCCACGATCTCCACGGCGCCGTCAGCTACCAACTGGTCCAGCAGAGTCGAGATTTCCTGAATAGTCAGACCAAGGTGGTCGGCTATTTGAATCGGCCGACGATGTCCGTCGCTCGCTGACATCAATGACTGATAAATCGTTGATGTGACTGAGTCGTGGGACCGCGCCGACACGGCGAGATCTGCGATCTCGGGTCGAATTCGGTGGGTATCCGTTTGCGCAGACGCAGCAACATCGTGGAGATCTATCAGTAGTGGGCTCAAACGCTGGGTGCGACCTGGGTGGAATCGGCTTTCGCGGAAGCCAGCATCTTGAATCTGATGCATTTGTTCCGCTGCGGTCGCTAGGAGGTAGTCACTGAGGAACGTTTCCGGTGCCAAATTCTCGGCGAGAATGACATCGATCAGTCGCGTTCCAGGAACTTCTCTCGCGGTAGCGAGGGCTTTGGCTATTGTCCGGGAATCGAGGATACCGAAGGACACCAATCGCTGAGCCAATAGTGGTCGTCGAGCGGGTGCCGATACACCTGTCAACTGGCCATCGCGAATCCACAACCAGCTGTGATCTCCATTAGGGCTGACGATTACTAACTGTCCGGTTGCTTCTTGAGTCGCGAAATCAAACGCTTGCTCGAGCCAGGGTGCACGCTGATGATGAAGGTCAGGCATCGAGTTCCTCCCGTCCGCAAGAGGTAGACCGGCGGTCTCCGGCGCCCTTCCAGTAGTGAACGATTAGTTATTCGCCCTTAAATGCACAATGGGGGAGAAGTGTCTCGGACGCAAGGGGTTCAGCGAATTCGCGTAGTATCCCCGACACCAGGGACGTTAGGTTTACTGCGCGAAACCTGTCACGTAAGCAGTCGATGCCCAACAAACGGTCTGCTACCTGGGTGCCTTCACCTCCGGGATTTGGGGATGAGGGGCATGGTGACGCACAATGGAATATCCACGGTTGGGGTTGATGGGAACCGAGGATTCTGAAAGACAATCAGGGAGAAAGAATGACTGCCACCAGCAAGGCTGGATCAAAGACCACGGCGCGTAAGGCTGCACCGAAGGCCAGTACCAAGACCACGGCGCGTAAGGCTGCACCGAAGGCCAGTACCAAGACCACGGCGCGTAAGGCTGCACCGAAGGCCAGCACTGCCGCCAATGGCGGCAGCAGTGTCGCTGCTGTCGATAGCGGAGTTCGGGTGTGGTTCGAACGACTTTCAGATTTCGAGTTGCCGAGTATCGATCTCGACAACTTGGAACTGCCGACGATCGAGCTGCCTCAGGTAACAATTCCCAACCGCGATGATGTCCGGCTAACCGTCGTTCGGGTGCTCGATGACATCCAAGATGCCGTCATGACAGCGCCGACGAAGGCACAAGACATTGTCGTTGATTTGCGTGAATCGTTGACTAAGTCAGTCGTGTTGGTACGCGAGGCTGTTGGTCTATAAGCAAATCTTTCGCTGCCCGCGACCTGCGCCGTCTGGTGTGGATCGCGGGCAGTTGTGTTTCGCCGTCCCTGCGCGTTGCGCCTCGCCAGGTACGCTAGGAACCTCACCGTTGGAGGGTTTTCGTGTTGTTTTCCGGGCTGCAGGGCCTCATCGAAATATCGCTGTTTGTGATCTTTGCTGGACTCAAGCTCTGGGCCTTTATCGATTGTGTTCGTCGACCGCAGCAAGCGTTTCCAGCTGTAGGCAGGCAGTCCAAACTGCTATGGGTGATCTTGACGGGTATTGCTGCTCTGGTTCAGCTCGCTTTCTGGGACCCGATCTTCCTACTCAATATCGCTGGAATCGTGGTCGCTTTGATTTACCTGTTCGATATACGCATCAAGATCACTGAGATAACGCGGTAGTCCGAAGGTCGGCACCGCCGCGGATCATCTTCTTTTCTGCCTTAACCAAGTAGTAGGTCGTCCGCATCGACGATGGAGTAGGCGTACCCCTGTTCTGCTAAGAAACGTTGACGTTTTGCGGCGAAATCAGCGTCGACGGTCTCGCGAGTCACGATCGTGTAGAAGTGAGCAGTTCGGCCATCGGACTTGGGTCGAAGCACCCGGCCGAGTCGTTGGGCCTCCTCTTGGCGTGAGCCAAAGGTTCCGGAGATTTGGATAGCTACCGTAGCTTCCGGCAAGTCCACCGAAAAGTTTGCGACCTTGGACACCACTAGGACATTCACATCACCTTCGCGAAAGGCTCCAAAGAGTCGCTCTCGTTCCTTGACGGGCGTCTTGCCGGTAACGAGCGGAACGTCCAGTTGGCTCGCGAGTTCCTCGAGTTGATCGAGGTACTGACCGATAATGAGGACTTGTTCACCGTCATGTCGATCAAGTAACACCCGGACGACGCGAACCTTATCCGGGGCGTGTGCTGCGAGCCGATACCGATCATCAAACTCAGCCATTGCGTATACGGTGCGATCAGTATCTGAGAGAGACACACGTACTTCGGTGCAGTCTGCTGGTGCGATCCACCCTTGGGCCTCTATTTCACGCCAAGGAGCGTCATAACGTTTCGGTCCGATCAGGCTGAAGACATCCTTTTCCCGACCGTCTTCTCTAATCAATGTGGCGGTCAGCCCGAGACGGCGACGCGCCTGAATGTCTGCTGTGAACCGAAATACTGGCGCCGGCAGGAGGTGTACTTCGTCGTAAACGATGAGGCCCCAGTCCCGCGCATCAAAAAGGTCAAGGTGAGGGTACTCGCCATTGCGTCGGGTCGTAAGGACCTGATAGGTGGCGATGGTCACTGGACGGACTTGTTTGCGAGCCCCGGAGTACTCGCCGATCTCCTCTTCAGTAAGCGAAGTACGCCGTAGAAGTTCTGCCTTCCATTGCCGCGCTGCGACGGTATTAGTAACCAGGATGAGGGTTGTCGCGCCTAGCTCCGCCATAGCGGCCGCTCCGACTATCGTCTTTCCGGAGCCGCAAGGGAGAACAACTACGCCTGAACCCCCAGCAAGAAAACCCGACACTGCCTGCTGCTGGTAGTCCCGAATTTCCCAGTCTTCGGTGCGGAGATCGATATTATGACTCTCTCCATCAACGTATCCAGCCCGGTCCTCGGCGGGCCAACCCAGAGCAATGAGGACTTGCTTGAGGCGACCACGCTCGCTGGGATGCACCTTGACCGTTCCACTGTCAATCTGATCGCCAACGAGGGGTTGAACCTTCTTACTGCGCAGTACTTCCGTCAGGATTGTAGGTTCAGCAGTGCTGAGGACTAATCCGTGAGCTGGGTGACTGTCGATGGAGATACGACCGTAACGGGCCATAGTCTCTGCCACGCCCACCAGTAAGCCGTGGGCTACTGGAAACCTACTGAAGCGAATGAGTACATCGACGACCTGTTCCGCGTCGTAACCAGCCGCTCCTGCGTTCCATAGGCCCAGATCGGTGATCCGGTAGGTATGGATATGTTCGGGGGAGCGCTCCAGCTCTGCGAAAGGAGCGATCTCGTTACGGCATTCCTGGAATTGCTCGTGATCCACTTCGAGAAGTAGGGTCTTGTCGCTTTGAACGATGAGTGGGCCTTCGGTCATCCGACCATTGTCTCTCATTCACGAAGTTGCGCAGACATCAGTCAGAAACGGACGTCGCGGAGGTAACTCTCGCGATGGGAACCACTCGAATCTCATTACTGGTGAGGTCGTAGGCGCATATTTCCCCGTCATCGAGTGAGAGAGGCTCGACTAGATGAGTCAGTGGGTTTCCTGCTTCGTCGCTGAAGCGTAGCCACAAGGGATGGTGGGACAGGGAGGCACTGTTTAAAACGGCTCGCAGTTCATGCGGTGCGAGAGATGCTAACTGTTCAGGGGGGTGCAGCTCGGGATGAATTGTCTGCTCGACTCGGCGCAATGAGTTGATTACGCGCTCCGTCGAGGTCGATATCTTAAGATCTGGTTTCGCCACCGAACGCTCACTCTTTATCGGGACACCGATTCCCACCGCATCAGCCACGAAGTGGCCTAGTTGCCTCATTCGCAGCGCGAGTGCCTCCGATGAGAGTTGTGAACCGAGTACACCAGGCGCGAGTTCGAAGAAGCCAATGTCAGAGAGTTCCGGTGCGGCCAGCAAGGAAGCAGCCGTAGCCGGATCACAGTTGAGTACTGAGGTTACGTCTGAAACGGCCATGTTGGCACGCTGCTTTGCGCTGTCCTCGATCAGTACATTCAGTGCCTGGGGCACCGGTGTCTTCGCGTTCTCTGCCAGCCAGGACTGCAGATCTGCTGGGTCTTCGCCGGTTGCGAGCGCTCGACGAATCGAGTCAGGGGTAAAGCGAAAAACTGCAGCAGCGCCGGTGGATTCCCAGTCAGCGGCACGAGACAAGCGTTGTTCCATATCGCGGGGGAGCGGCCCGAGTGCAGTAGCCGTGAGATCAGCCTGCAGGATCAAATCGGTTGATTGCTCTGGTAAAGCCGTTCGGATGGTGTTGGCGAGCACTTGCTGCTCGGGCGGCTCTGACAGGAGTTCAGCAATGGTCGGGGCTGGACCACCGACAGTAATAAGTCCAAGAGTTCGGGCTTCAGCCAAAGTAGCCAGTAAAACTTGTGCCGAGACGGAGCGGCGAGGTCGGTACCAGGCTAGCCAAGCGCCGATTTCCGTCAGCGGCGCAGATTGGACTGCCTTCAGGATTTGGCGACGGAGTAGTGGCATCTCTGGAATATTCTTCGCCTTCAAGACCTCGGCACCATCCAACGAGGGACAAGAGGGAAGCTCTAGCCAGGTCTGAGCTAAGGTCGACCATCGCTCCTCACGGCTGAGTGTTCCCGCTTCCTCAAATTCAATGGTGGTACGTACGTGCCTGGATCCGTCGTCATCGATCCAGATAGCGTGCCACGCCAAGGCAAGGAGCAACCCTAGTTCGCTCGAGTCCGCCTCGGTCATAGCTGCGGCATCTTGCCAATCACGGCTTCGGATGGAGCCATTTGTCTGGCGAGCGATCGGTGTCACCGCACAAAAGCCCATCACCCGGTCCATCGAGCGAATGAGTTGATCGGCCGCATGCCCTGCGTCTACCAGTATTTGCTCAGGCTCGGGAATCGCGATATCCGATTCAGGCAATGCCGGCTCCAGCTTGGCATCACGAATGAGTAGACCTTCCCTAACGGCCAGAGCTACCGCCCTGGGCAGAACTGGCTCACCGGTATCGTCGGTCGCCAGCAAATCGTTGACAGCCAACCATTGAATGATGGATGCATCGCTACCTCTATCCCGTCGGAGTGATCGGGGTTGCCAGGCGAGCTCGACTAAGGCCTCCCTAAGCGCCTCGGGAGCGGCCGCGAGCTTGCGATGGAACGAGGCAGAATCGGCTCTGAGCGCCTCAATACCGGCGGCATGGCAGCGCTCGACGGGATCCAAGCCGCATGGCGTCTTGCCCATCGCCTCTCGTACTGCTGAAGGAACCCGGACGTCAGCACGGCTACCCCAGAGCAGCGCTCGCGAGAGCAGTGTTTGCACAACGTCAGAGACCGCGGCGGATTCATCTGGTTGACCTAGCCCGCGGGCAATATTGCCGACGGAAAATCGTCCAGCTGATGCCAAGGCGCAAGCGGCTTCAAGTACGGCCAACTCCGCCGCGGTGGAATCCGACATCGCATGCAGGGTGCTGGCAGCGGTATTGGCGCGCAGCGCCAGATCCGCGAATGACTTTGGGACCGGTCGAAGGAGATCGGGACGGGATTGAATGAGCCGGACGATTTCTTCATCGCCGCGGCCCCGTAAATCCTCGGCCAGACTTCGCGGTGTGGGCATGTATCGACGATATGCGCCCG
Organism: Micrococcales bacterium; assembly: GCA_002699445.1. Taxonomy (GTDB): domain Bacteria; phylum Actinomycetota; class Actinomycetes; order S36-B12. The sequence goes on from PAAU01000003.1 coordinate 19,377, forward strand.
GCCACGAGTACGCATCCACATCCCTGAACGAATCGAAGGGACGGCCCTAACGGACCGCCCCTTCGATGAGGTTGAGGATAAGTACGACCCTCGTGGTCGAACCTCGGTAGGACCTAGAAGTCCATGCCGCCCATGCCGCCCATGCCACCCATGCCGGGGTCGCCACCGGCGGGCATCGGTGCAGCCTTCTCAGGCTTGTCAGCAACTACTGCCTCGGTCGTGAGGAACAACCCAGCGATCGATGCCGCATTCATCAATGCGGAACGAGTGACTTTTGCCGGATCAATGATTCCCGCATCGATCATGTCGACGTATTCACCATTGGCCGCGTTGAGACCGAAACCTGCTTCGAGATTGCGGACTCGTTCAGCGACGACGCCACCTTCGAGGCCCGCGTTGGTCGCGATCTGCTTCAAAGGCGCTTCGGTGGCCGTGTTCACTAGTGCAGCCCCAGTGGCTTCGTCACCAGTGAGCTCCAACTTCTCGAACACAGACGAAGCAGCCTGAATAAGGGCTACGCCGCCTCCGGCAACAATGCCTTCTTCCACTGCGGCCTTTGCGTTGCGAACGGCGTCCTCAATGCGATGCTTGCGCTCCTTGAGTTCAACCTCAGTAGCAGCGCCAGCCTTGATGACTGCGACACCGCCGGCCAGCTTGGCCAAGCGTTCTTGCAGCTTCTCGCGATCGTAGTCGGAGTCACTGTTGTCGATTTCGGCGCGGATCTGATTAACTCGGCCGGCAATTTGCTCGGCGTCGCCCGTACCTTCAACGATGGTGGTCTCGTCTTTGGTGACGACGACCTTTCGGGCCTGACCGAGCATGCTGATATCGGCACTTTCCAGCTTCAGTCCAATCTCCTCAGAGATGACCTGACCACCGGTAAGGATCGCGATGTCTTGCAGCATGGCCTTGCGGCGGTCACCAAAGCCTGGTGCCTTGACGGCAACGGACTTGAAAGTGCCACGGACCTTGTTGACGATAAGAGTGGCGAGTGCTTCGCCCTCGACGTCTTCAGCGATAATGGCCAGTGGCTTGCCGCTCTGCATGACCTTCTCCAGTAGCGGCAGCAAATCCTTAACCGAAGAGATTTTCGAGTTGACGATCAGGATGTAGGGATCCTCGAGCTCGGTTTCCATGCGCTCGGGGTCGGTAACGAAGTACATCGACGTGAAACCCTTGTCAAAGCGCATACCTTCGGTGAGCTCTAGCTCTAGCCCGAAAGTATTGCTCTCTTCGACAGTGATGACACCTTCTTTGCCTACCTTATCCATTGCCTCAGCGATGATCTGGCCCACTTCGGCGTCACCTGCGGAGATGCTAGCCGTTGCGGCAATCTGCTCCTTGGTTTCTACCTCTTTGGCCATGTCTAGTAGCTGCTCTGAGACGGCCTCCACGGCCTTCTCAATGCCACGCTTGAGACCCATAGGATTTGCGCCGGCGGCTACGTTTCGCAAGCCCTCTCGGACCAGCGACTGTGCTAGGACGGTGGCCGTGGTGGTGCCGTCGCCTGCGACGTCATCAGTCTTCTTGGCTACCTCTTTGACGAGTTCGGCGCCGATCTTCTCGTACGCCTCCTCGAGTTCGATTTCTTTGGCGATTGATACGCCATCGTTGGTGATCGTGGGAGCGCCCCACTTCTTCTCCAGAACGACGTTTCGGCCTTTAGGTCCTAACGTCACCCGGACGGCATCGGCAAGGGTATTCATTCCTCGCTCAAGGGACCGGCGCGCTTCCTCGTCGAACGCGATCATTTTCGACATCTGTTGCGTTCCTCCGAAAGAACTTAGATGGATGGGATCGGATTGCCGCCCGCGACAGGCGGTCCTCCGTTCGCCCTTCCTTCCAGGCGTGCGAGGGACCTACGACATTCCGATAGGTGGCACTCACCTTAGGAGAGTGCTAACACCATGATTAGCACTCTACCCCAGCGAGTGCAAGCCCCGATCAGCAGTCAGTTGGCTGCTAACCGCGTCTTTTCGCGGTCAGAGGATTAATAGAGTCTCTTCGAATGGGTTCTCGTTCACTCGACCCGCTATCACCGTTCCAGCGTGACAGAATCAAAACTGACGACACCAAGGGTCACATGCTCGTCTGAGCGGAGGACATTATGACTAGGCAACGTGGTGGCAGATTTGAAGACCCAGCGGATGACGTCGTCAAAGAGTTATATGAAGAGATCTCCGCAAACCTTGGTACGGATACACCCGTAGAAACCTTTGGGCACCCTGATGAAGCGGTCGTGGGTCGCCTTATTGAAGAAGATGAAGGTGCGCATACGGACGTGACCCCCGAGGCATTAGCGAGAGAGAGCCATGACACTGAAAACCTCTCAGCAGAAGAAGCGGCCGTTCACTGGGTTAATGAGGAAGAGTCGTCCGGCCAGGCTTAATCCGAAGTGGATCGGCAGGGCTCAAGATATCGACAAAGGCCGCCCGACTTGGTGCTGCTCTTTTCCCTAATCGATGAGAATAGTCGCCGGAGTTCAACGAGGGCGGTCTCGCGGATGTGAGTCCGATGTGGCACTGTACATACGTCTAAGCAATGTAGTTTCCCCACTGGTTGAGGAGGATCGATGCAGGCGGCAGCCAGCGAATGGTTCGCGCGTCGCACCTCGACAGCGGCAGATTGGCCCCTGTCTGCAGTGTTGGCCACAAAAGGTAACCGCACCGTCGACGTGATCCTGCCCGCACAAGATGAAGCCGCGACTGTCGGTCAGATAGTCACTGAGGTTCGGGAGAGTCTCATGACACCTGAGGCGGCTCTGGTAGACAATCTTGTCGTCGTGGATTCCGGAAGTACTGACGCGACGGCCGAGGTAGCCCGTGCAGCGGGCGCCCGTGTCGTCGGAGCCGGAGATCCACTGCCGAACCTTCCGGTCAGAGACGGCAAGGGTGAAGCGATGTGGCGCGGTCTGGCCGCAACAGACGGAGATCTAGTCGTTTTTGTTGATGCGGATTTACGCTCATTCTCGCCTGAATACGTTGTCAGCTTGCTGGGTCCGCTATTAGAGAACGATGAGATCCAGTTAGTAAAGGCCGTCTACGACCGTCCGCTAGTTGTCGGTGAAACTCAGATTGCCGCGGGTGGTGGCCGAGTCACTGAAATCATGGCCCGGCCACTGATTAATGCGCTGTGGCCCGAACTGGCCGGTGTTGCTCAGCCGCTCTCAGGTGAATACGCATCTCGACGGGATCTTTTGGAGACGTTGAGTTTTCCTTGCGGCTACGGAGTTGAGATCGGATTACTCGTGGACACCTATCGCCGCTTTGGACTCGCCGGTCTTGCTCAGGTGGACCTAGGTGAGCGCAAACATGAGCATCAAGATGCGAGCCGTTTGTCACGGATGTCGGCACAGATTCTGCATGCGGCTCTAATCCGGGTCGATAGCGACGGCGACATTTACCCCGCTCCTGATCCCGTGATTCTTCCAGCCTTCAGTCACGAGAAAGACAGATTTGGCGTCACACTTCATGAGTTGCAGACCGTCGAACGACCACCGCTCAACTCGATACCGGAGTATCGGAATCGAGTGTGAGTGAAGTCTTCTTGTCCCGTTTCGGGTCTAGCTAGGCCGTTAGTTGCGATGTCCGGCTGATCGAGCCTGCTGTCTAGTCTCACGTAGCCGGCGCAAGCGTCGCACCAAAATCGGGTCTGCCTCTAGGGCTGCGGGTTGGTCGATAAGTCGGTTCAGGGTTTGGTAGTAGCGCGTAGCGCTGAGATCAAACTGCTCTCGAATCGCATCCTCTTTGGCACCGCCGAATCGCCACCAGCAGCGTTCGAACTCCAAGATGCGCCCTTCTTGGTCGCTCAACCGGGAAGTGGTGACGTCCACAGCGCTGAAACTCATGCATCCTCCGGGTTCATGGTGGGAGTCATAGCCATACCCACTCCAAGACAGGCAGGGCATCGACTCTGCGTATTAGTCTACGGTCTGGCTCCGACCGTCACGCCAGAGCGACACCCCGAAATTCGGACGCTTGAGGTGGTGGGTGCGTGTGGATTACTTCTCCTTAGCGGAAACTCGCCGAGCAAAGAGATAGCCCCAACCGTTGGTGGACCAATGCAGACCCATAGGCGCGATCAGGGATCCGGATCCGATTCGAAGGAGTGAGAAAACGATTCCACCTACGGCTGTGGTCAAAACCGAGCCGCCAATGGCAATAGTTCGGCCCCAGCCACCGCTGACCTCGCCGAGTCGTTGGTTACGTAGGTGGAGATCTAAGGACGGGAGAATATGCCACAACCCAAACAGAAGCGCCGACCAAACCGTTGCCCACACGAGACCGTAGCGACGGGCCAGCATCGCCCAGAGGACTCCGCGAAAAGCGATTTCCTCAAACAGCACGGTGCCAAATGGAAGTTCGACTAACGATTGCCAAAACAGCCGTGGCAGCGATAGACCCGCAATATTTTGGTCATGAAAGGCCGCGCGAGTCTTCTTCCAGGTAGAGCCGACGGCGTAGATGGCAAAGACCGCCGCCATCAAGACGGAACCCCATATCGCCCCCATAAACCAAGTACTGGGAGCCAAGCCCAGGTCAGCCCAGGTGCAGCCGTCGAGGATACCTAGAGCCAGAACTACGACCGAGCCGCCCAGAGTCCAAAACAAGTAGTACCCCGGAATAGCTTTATTGGCGGCGACATTGATCATCAGCATGAGAACAATGACCGCTACAACCGGCCAGATTGGCAACCCCACCTCAACAGTCGGCAACTGCACTCCCCAAGAAGTCAGCCACTCTTCAAGCATCAGGCCTCCGGAAATGACAGGTCACCGAGTTGATCGGTGGGTTGAGTAATGTTACTTGGCACCTAAGTTAGCCAGTCTCTCGGAATACTGCCGCGAACGCTCCTTTTCCGCGGCAGCGAGCGAGGTGTCCTGTGCTACACCAACAGCAGATTAATTGTGTTCAGCCGTGACAGCGTCTTCAGGGCCCACTAAATCCGAATATCAGATTGAACTCCACATAGTGCTGTTGCATCCCAGTGCGACCAACGTGGGTAAGTGATGCAAGAGCGCGTCGAGGATGGTTGTGCCACCGTTGGATCCATGGCAGTTGATTGGGCGCGATACTTGGCGGCTTATCACCGAGACAATCCCGGCATTACCGAGCGCGTGCTGAGCCGATCTACCCACGGGGAGGTGGGCGATCCCTACCGTTGGCTTCGATCGGGATTGCCGCAGGAGTCCGGCGTCGTGGTCGACGTTGCCGCGGGCAATTTACCGTTGCGGCCGCTATTTTCCCGTGACACTCGCTATATCGGTTGTGACCTTAGTGAGTCGGAACTGGCTTTAGCTGCGGGTCAAGGACGCAGCGGTATGGTGCTGGCTGATATCAACCGGTTGCCGTTGGCTGATGCTTGCGCCGATGCAGCAGTGTCATCGATGGGGTTGATGTTGGTGACATCGCCCCAAGCTGCGCTGAACGAGTTGGCTCGGGTGTTGCGTCCGGGCGGTGCGCTGGCACTGCTACTGCCAGCGCAGTGGCCGCTGAGACCTATCGATGTGCTGCCGTTGGTATCCCTCAGCTGGGCACTCAAAGGCCCGGGTTCGATGCCCAATGTGATCGGAGCACGCCGAGCCCGTCGGCTGATCCGAAGAGCGGGTCTCGTCCCCTTGGATATTCGCCGAGCTCGTTTTCGGCTGCCGATTAGGTCGGCGGCCGATGCTGAACTAGCCGTAGCAGCCCTCTACACCCCGGGACGCAGTGAAAAACAGCGCAAACGGGCCATTGCTGCTCTCAAACACCTGGCGCCAAACGGTGAGTTACCAGTGCCACTGCTTCGAGTAATAGCAAGGCGGTCCCCGGCCGACTAGGCGACCGGCTTGAGTTCAGCGGCGCCAAACGAGACGCTGAATCGATCGCACCAGATGCTTACGCTGCTAAGTTGCTTCAAATCAACGCTTTCGGGAATACGGTAATTCTGATTTCCGATGTTTCCCTTGAGTGGTCCCAAATCTTCAAACTCGTCGTCATCAAATACGAACCAGCCATCTGTACCTGGGATGACGGGAGCAGCGGCTAACCAAACTTTCAGATCTGGTCCGTTACTTGTCTGGAGATCTTCGAACCTGAGAACCCGGTTACCGTCTGGCAACTGCAGCACCTCCGCCCGTCCGGTGGTCTCATGTTCATGGCTAATGAAACGGCCTTTTGCTAGCACCTGTGGCTCTGGCATTGGTTCCGGAGTCGCATTTGGATTGGTTGGTGCGCTAGAAGCAGCAGCCGGAAGCGGCAGGGCCTCATCAACCACTTCATCGGTGAATAACTTCCACGGTTGAAACAGCCAAGCACCCACCGCGAGCACAATGACTAGGAGTACCACCAATGGAACCAATACCGCGGGTTTGCGCCACCAACGTGGCGATCTTTCTGCCGTAGCCGTCTGAGTCGGTGGACTCTGTTCGCCGGACATGCGATCTCCCATCGCCTTTCACTAGGACATGCGAGCGTAAGTGCAGGTTTCTTACCCGTGATCTGCACTCCGCCGCCGTGAAACAACGGTACGACAGATTAAGCAGCTAGTTAAGCGCCGCAATAGATCGGAAACTGTCGGGCTGTCGTGGTGCGCCACCTAGACTCCAACATTTCTGTCATCAGGAGTCTGGTGAACGGAGAATGTGCTGAGCGAAATCTGCTCTGGAGGAGCGTTGTGGTTCTTCGATCCAGGATCAAAAAATAGGCTGGATCACCAGCTCAGAACCATCAATTTTCAACTTGTTTTCTCGGCGTTAACCAGAAACGCGAAGGTTGTTGACGTGTTGCCCATACTGTCTAATCCGTCAGACACACGTAACACTTTGGAGGTAAGGGTGAATATCGCCGGTTTAACAAAGACCGCCGCGCTGGCGGCAGTTGGGGTCATGGCTCTCGCTGCCTGTTCGGATGGTGGTTCTAACGATGCAAGTTCCGGTTCAACTTCCGCCGCAAACATCAATTGCGCTAGTGGAACTCTGAGCTCCGAGGGCTCGTCTGCCCAAGGCAACGCGATGACGGAATGGATCAAGCAGTATCAACTTGCCTGTCCAGATGCGACAGTCAACTACAACCCGACCGGCTCCGGAGCTGGTATCGAGCAGTTCCTCGCTAGTCAGGTGGATTTCGCCGGCTCGGATTCAGCACTTGATGCCGATGACGGTGAGGTTGCCGAGGCTAAAGAGCGTTGCGAGGGTAACGATGCCTGGAACTTGCCCATGGTCGTCGGTCCAGTGGCGGTTGCTTACAACGTCGAAGGCCTAGATAGTTTGATTTTGAATGCGGATGTCACCGCAGACATTTTCTCCGGCAAGATCAAGAAGTGGAACGATCCCGCGATTGCAGCGTTAAACAGCGGAACGGATCTTCCGGACGAGCCGATCACGGTGTTCTACCGCTCGGATGAGTCTGGAACGACTCAGAACTTTACGCAGTATCTCAAAGCCGCCGCTCCCGAGAATTGGACGAAGGAGCCCAGTAAGAGCTGGTCGGGCACCGGCGAGGGCAAAGAGAAATCAGCTGGTGTTCAAGAGGCCACCATCCAAAATGAGAACTCTGTCACCTACGTGGAGTGGTCCTACGCTCGCGATGGCGGTCTAGGCATCGCTCAGATCGACAATGGATCCGGTCCGGTAGAACTCAACGGTGAAACGGCCGGCAAGACTCTGGATGCTTCGAAAATCGTGGGGTCTGGAAATAACTTGGAGATGGAGATTGACTACGCCACGGCCGAGCCAGGCGCCTATCCGATCGTGCTGGTTACCTATGAGATCGCTTGCTCGAAAGGCCTAGGCGATAACGAGGCTGCGCAAGTGAAGTCTTTCCTGACTTATACGGCCTCCGATGATGGTCAGAGTGTGCTCAATGATCTCGGCTATGCGCCACTGCCCCCCGAGGTGGCGAGCAAGGTACAGGCAGCAGTCGCTGACCTGAGCTGACCCAAACAGGTTGGGGTGGACCCTAACGCGGATCCACCCCAACCTGTTCCCTTCGAGGGGGGAAACAAAGAGTGAACTTAGGATGAACGACCGCCGGTGCTACCGACAAAAGTGCGATCTCGATAGGACGCTCGTTCTACCAGGAAAAACGTCCCGCACTTGGGCGTCAATCAGCAGGGGATAAATGACCGCCAACTATCCACCGGACAGCGAAGATGTGCTGGTCAAAAAGACCAGTAGCGGGCGCATTGGGGACCGCGCCATAGCGTTCTTCGCATCGGCCTCCGGGGTCGCAGTCATCGGCACTGTCTTGCTGGTTGGGCTCTTCCTACTGTGGCGCGCAGTTCCCTCGATTCTGCAGGATCAGGTTCCGTTCCTCACTTCCCGCGAATGGAACGTCGATAACCCTGACGATCTTCGCTTTGGAATCGTTGATCTGTTGTGGACCACCGTTCTCAGTTCTGTTATGGCAATGGTTTTAGCAGTCCCGGTGGCCATCGGCATTGCCATTTACATAACCCAGTACGCACCGCGAAAAATTGCCAAGCCTATTGGCTCTGCAGTTGATCTCTTGGCCGCAGTGCCATCGATCGTTTACGGTTTGTGGGGAATCCAGGTACTAGCCCCGGCAATTGAACCGTTTGGCGACTGGCTGAGTGAGAACCTTGGTTGGATACCGCTGTTTGCGCCGGGACTGACTTCGGCCGGCACGGTGTACTCCATCGGTGTGGTGCTAGCAATCATGATCCTGCCGATCATCACTGCGATTAGTCGGGAAGTCTTTGACCAGACTCCGCTGTTACATAAGGAGGCGGCCCTAGCGCTGGGAGCGACTCAGTGGGAAATGGTGAAGACTACTGTTCTTCCGTTTGGGCGTCCCGGGGTCATCTCGGCTTCCATGCTCGGCCTGGGTCGAGCTCTGGGCGAAACCATGGCCGTTGTCATTATTCTTTCGAAGCCAGCACCGGGAAGTGATTTCAGCCCCTCCATCTTTGCGGGTGGCGAGACCTTTGCCTCCAAGATTGCGAATAACGCGGCGGAGTTCGATAGTCCAGAAAAGACCGGAGCTTACGTTGCCGCGGGGCTTGTACTGTTTGTCTTAACTTTCATCGTGAACGCGATTGCTCGGTGGATCATCTCCCGACGGAAGGAGTTCACCGAATGAGTACTAGCACTGTTCGCCAGCGTGACCCAAGGTCGTCGGCTTCCTTGGCTCCAGTCAAAGGCCGTCGACGTTTCGTCGATCGTGCCATGCGGGTGGTTGTATTTCTCGCGTTCCTCCTAGCGGTAATCCCGCTGATCTGGGTTCTATGGATCACGATCAGTCGCGGTATTGGCTTAGTCGTCTCCCTGGAATGGTGGACCACGTCAATGCGCAACATCGGCCCCAATGATTTCGGCGGGGGTGCCGCGGCGGCGATCCAGGGCACTTTGATTCAGGCTGCTATAGCCACTGCTATCGCAGTCCCGGTAGGTGTGCTTGCTGGCATCTACCTTGTCGAATATTCAGATAAGCCTTTAGTGCGACCCGCTTCCTTTATGACTGACGTGTTGACGGGTATCCCGTCGATTGTCTCGGGTCTCTTTATTTATGCACTCTTTATTACGACCTTTGGTTTTAACCGCATGGGCTTCTTGGTGGCACTTGCATTGACTCTGCTCATGATTCCCGTAGTTGTGCGCGGCACAGAAGAGATGCTTCGGATTGTGCCCAACGAATTGCGGGAGGCCTCGTATGCCCTCGGAGTCCCGAGATATCGAACGATCTTGAAAGTTGTGCTGCCAACGGCGATCAGCGGCATCATCACCTCTGTCATGTTGGCGGTAGCACGGATAATGGGTGAGACCGCTCCGTTGCTGATCTTGGTTGGCTACACGGCATCGTTAAACCCGAACCCCTTCGAAGGAGAGCAGGCGGCGTTGCCGTTGATGATTAACGTGGAACGCGGCAATCCGTTGCCACCCGGGCAGGAGCGGGCCTGGGCCGCAGCACTGACTTTGATCCTTTTGGTGATGTTGCTTAATATCGGGGCTCGAGTAATAAGTCGCTTCAGCGGAATCAAGAAGTGAGGCGGTAGCTATGTCTAAGACAATCGATGCCAATAATGTGAGTGTCCATTACGGGAAGTTCCTCGCAGTGGAGGACGTCTCGATGCATATCGAGAAGAACTCCGTAACTGCATTCATCGGTCCTTCTGGATGTGGCAAGACGACGTTCTTGCGAGCGCTCAACCGTATGATCGAGACGATTCCGGGCGGTCGTGTTGACGGCAGCATCATCATGAACGGGATCGATATCCTGGACGATGATGTTGATCCGGTGGCAGTACGTCGAGATGTGGGAATGGTTTTTCAACGTCCCAACCCGTTCCCAACGATGAGCATCTTTGACAATGTTGTGGCTGGGCTCAAACTCAATGGGGAACGGAATAAGGCCACACTGCAGGAAGTTGCGGAAGAGGCACTGCGTAGTGCAAACCTGTGGAATGAGGTCAAGGATCGGTTGGATCGTCCGGGAGCCGGATTGTCGGGCGGGCAGCAGCAGCGGTTGTGTATCGCCAGGGCTATTGCCGTAAAACCTGACGTACTTCTTATGGATGAGCCCTGTTCGGCTCTCGACCCAATCTCGACTCTCGCAATCGAGGACTTAATCTTGGAACTCAAACGGGAGTACACCGTGGCGATTGTTACTCACAACATGCAGCAAGCCAGCCGAGTCTCTGACACAACCGGGTTTTTCACGATCGCTTCCGTTGGTGAACCAGGTCACTTGATCGAGATGGGACCAACAGAAAAAATCTTCAGTACGCCGCTTGAGCAGGCGACCGAAGATTACATTACTGGCCGTTTCGGCTGATCTGCACAGCTGACGGCATCAGTGGTAGGCAGCGACGTGCATCCGCGCGAGTTGTTTGCCGGTGAGTGGTTCGGCCGTTGCGTAAGACATAGGTAGTAGGCGACGAAGTATCCGGGGGCGTCGATCGGCTGAATCTTTCCCGAACCGTTCGCGCCAGTAGTGGGAGAAGCGAGACATTTCTCCTCCTTCGCATCTTGTGAACGTAACCCTACCTTAAGGTAAACGGAAAGTAAACAAAAGATCGTTGCTTTGTCACAAACGCGCGTTCCGTGGCCGACTGCATCGCGAGCGAAGAGTGATCACAGAAGCCAGGCAACGGCAGACACTTTGTCTGCTTTGGTCCAAGCGAAGTAGTCGGAGACTGACTAAACGCCAATGCCCCCTGGTGGTCCAGGATCTCGCTTTTGTCGGGTGGGCGTAAGGCGCTTCAGTTTGATCTGCTCTTCCAGCAAAATACGAAGTTGAGCGATGGTATCGGCCGACGCCGGATCTGCTGCGAGGTTGCTCATCTCCGTTGGGTCTTGAGAAACGTTGTAAACCTCGACTTGGTCGGCAAGGGGCTCGGTCTTTACCGTCGTAGTTGCAGACTTCGTACCCGGTTTTCCCACTGGACCATCAATAAGCGTAAAAATATCTTTTTGTCCGGGGCTGCTCCAAAAGTCTGGATTGTCGAAGTAGCGACTATATTTCCACTGTTCCAGTTCTCCCCGGGAACCGGTGGCGAGCTGAGCGATGACCGTCTCGACGTGACCCGGCTGCACGACTGGCCGGTAGTAGGTCTGGTTGACGGCGATGTTTTCCATTCCGCGAGTTACTTGATCGTCCGTCATGAAGTACACCGGTTGTCGATATTGTGCCGCGGAACGTTCGCCCAGGAGGAGGGGTGAGAGATCGCGACCGGGCAATCTGCGCACCTGCGTGTGAGTTTCCCTCAGCTTCCGCCGGACTTTCTTTTGATTCACTCCAGCGAGCCCTAGCATCGTGGGGATGAGGTCGGCGTGCGATGTAGGAGTGTCCGTGCCGTCAGCGGCCGGGAAAAGTGTCTTGTTGTGGAAAATAAATGGGACCTTAATGATCTCGTCGTAAGCACAATGCCATTTCTGGTGCAGGCCGCCGTGGGCACCCAACATGTCGCCGTGATCGGACAGAAAAATCACAACGGTATCGCGCTGCATTTTTCCACTGCTATTACGCAGCGCACCCATGACTTTACCGACATGCTGATCGACTTCGGCCTGTAGCTGGTAGTAGAACCGTTGATAGCCCTTATTGTTTTGCGTGGGTTGAAAGGCCGACGGATAAATATCGCGGTAGCTGGCTTGCGCCGTGGGCTTAGATTTTAGCGACTCATTAAGCGACTCCTCGAAACGACTATCGAACAGGTCTTCCGGCACGGAGGAGTTGTTGAGTTGTTGCTGGAGGTAGAACTGCTGGGTGGCTAGCGTGATGTTTCCCCACAAGGTGATGTCGTGCGGATTCACAAACGACGTCACCAGAAGCCAGGGCTTGTCGCTACTTCGGAGTCGCTTGATTTGCTCTGCGCCCCACTGGGCGTATACCTGATCTCGGCCAGTGCCGTTGGGCCCGCTGGAACCGGAGTTGAGGGGGCTTGAACCATGCGGCTCTGGGCCGATAAATCCCGTGAAGCCATATTGTTCGAGCATGCCAGTCTCGACGTAGATATCTTCCAGAGTTTTCACGGGACGACCCTGTTGGTTATACGACGGAAGCGGCTGGTAGCTACCCGGCTGATAGAGATCAGCGTCGGATACATGCCACTTGCCCTTGTAGAGGGTCTCGTAGCCAGCCGCCCTGAAGTAGTGACCCATAGTGGGTACGGACGCGGGATCCAGCCAATACATATCCTCCTCAATGGAGGACTTCGCAGCGCCAGAAGTCTGGCTGACCCCGTGCAAAGAGGGATATTGACCGGTAAAGATCGAGGCTCGGCTGGGGGCGCACGCTACGGACATCACATGGTGATTGTTGAACTCGAAACCTCGGCGACGAAGGTTGTTGATGTTCTTAAGTGATTTGCGGCGCCAACGCTCCATAGCTTGTGTTTCGTAAACCGGCGCGTAGCGCATTTCGTCGACCATCACGATAAGAAAGTTGGGCTGCCGTTGGAGCTTGCCTCGTGGTGTGAACTTAGTAACCGCAGCCGCCTCTGCTGGACTAGCCTGCGCGACCATTCCCGCGGTCGCACTCGTTGCCGCTGCCCCTCCGGCTGCTACGCCCATCATCTGCATGAATCCGCGGCGGTTCATGGCTATCGGTCCAGTTTCGTCTGCCATGGTGACTTCCTCACTGCTTTCGTTTCGCGCCGATCCGTTTGAATACTGAAATTGCGTCAGACTTCGACGCAGTAACGTAAATGTGTTTTCCATTTGGGCTGTTCGCGATTGTGGTGGCTCCGGCCAAGGCGCGCGCCTGGATACAGCCCTTTACTTCATCACCGGCAAGGCAGCGCTCGTTACCAGCTTTTTGCTTCAAGGAACCGTCACGTGGGTCACGATCAAGTACGGCGATGGTCCCAGGCTTGTAGGACACGACATATACGTTTCGCCCATCAGCGGAAACGACTGCTCCCTCGGGGGAGCTCATTTTGAGGCCAAATCGACAGTTTGCCGCGCCTTGATTCACCAGACAACCTTCGATACCAGGTTTCTGTTGCAGGGTTGAATTTGGTCCCATTCGGAAGGAGGAGATGCTCTTGCTACCAAGAGTTGTGGCGTAGAGGTCTCGACCGTTAGGAGCGGTCACCAAGGCGTCAGCTTTCACCAACGAACGTCCGGTAAGGCAGTTGGTTGTGGGCCCGTTGGTCATGCAGCCGCTGGAGTCATCGGCCTGACTCAATCCACCAGTCACATTTCGTTGCAAGATAGCGATTGCGTTGGAAATCGCGCTGGCGGTGTAAATCGTATTTCCGTCTCGGGAGGTTGTCAGACCTTCGGTCCCCTGTAGCGCTCTACCCGGAGCGCAACCTGGCAAACCCTCTGCCACACAAGCGGCAGATCCGCTGGGCTGCTGCAGAGACCCGGTTTTGGGATCTCTGTCGAACGTAGCCACGGAGCCGCCTATAAAGGATCCCACGTAGATATGGCGACCATCTGGATCAGTGATGATCACATCAGGATCTACCAGGCCCCGGGCTGCCCCGCATCCATCCAGTGGAACGGTCGTCCAGCAGCCATCCGGAGTTAGTTGAGTGAGACGACCGGTCTTCTTGTCACGGGTGAAGGCGGTAACGGATTTCGCCGTTTGGGAGCTAACGTAGAGGTGTCGTCCATCGGGGGTGATGGTCAGTGAATTCGGGCCAGCCAAACCCACCGCGCTGCGGCATTTCGACGATCCATTGAGCGAGATACAGCCGTGGCGCTGCTTCGACTGCTTCAACGCTCCTGTTTTTCGATTCCGATTCAGCACGGTGATCGCATTGCTGGCCTGGGAGGCTACGTAGACATGCTTTCCATCCGGACTTACTGCGATCGCTCGGGAACCCTTGATCGGGCCTGGAGTTTTGAGGGCACGAACCTTGGTGCAGCGCTTGTTCTTTCGCGAACGATCAGCGACGCAGCCAGTCTTCGCCGGTAGCTGCCGTAGTCGCCCCTCGTTAGATTTTGACGTAGCGGCCGCTTCTGCCGCTGGACTACCTGGAGTTGACTGGGCTTGAGTCGCGGGAGTAGCTGCGAGAATCAGCGCAGTTGTGGCAGCCAAACTAAACAGGGCCTTCTTGGGCATCTTTTTAGAGTAGGGCTTTTTGAGCAGACTGATTTCGTTAATGAGATTCCAGAATCACTGGTTCTACTCGGTCAGCATGCTGACCAACGGCTTAGCCTTATCGGTGCGTAGTAAATCACTGGCCCAGCTGTAGGCCAACTCGGCCACTTTGGGGCGCTTTGCAACATCCATAATGTTCAGCCCCATTGCATTGATGGTGGCCTTATCTGGATGAAAGGTGAGAACAGACGTTCCATCTGCTTTGAGGCGATCCTGTTCTGCGACAGTTATCACTCGCATAGCGGTTCGAACGGTGCCAGCGATGCTGGCGTTGACCCGAGCATCAGTCGACAGCGGCGCGAGAATGATTACCGCATCGAGCTCGTGCTTAAGCAAGATGTCAGCGTTGGTGGAACTTGCCAAACCGCCGTCTACGTATTTTTCGCCATCGATGATGACGGGGTTGAAGACGGATGGGATGGCGCATGAAGCAGCCACTGCGGTGCTCACTTCGGTACGGATGCGACTGTATTTGCTCAGGATTGTTCGTCGGCCGGTTTTCATTTGTGTGGTCGTGATCAGCAACTCATCTTCGGGCCATTCGTCCCCGACCAAATGTTGGATCTTATTCTGAACGAAGGAGTTATCCAGGCGCCCCTCCGGTAGCGCTGCTGCGGCAAGGACAACCGGATTGGTCTTCAACGGGTTGCGTGCCGTACTCATGATCAAGCCCGGACTAGTCAGCCGGGCGTTCGTGAGGGCATTGCGGGCAAGGGGCGGGAGCGCGTCATGCTTAGTTCCGAGAACTTGATCACTGAGCTTCTCAGCCGAATCGGGAGTTACTTCGGCATCGGTCATGATCCGCAGGAAGTCGGGAGGATGAATCCCCACTCGAATAGCGCAACCCATGATTGACCCAGCGGAGGTGCCTACGACGTAGTCTGCATCTGCCGGATCCCAACCTGTCTGATCATGGATCGCGCTGAGGCAGCCGCACATGAAGGCGACAGCGACGTCTCCGCCGCCGCCACACACCAATCCTATTCGAGGCATAGTTTCACAGTAGGGGAACGAAGGACGCCAAGGAGCGGAAGAGGGATATGAGACCCACTACGATCGTTCTCAGGGATTGGAGATTTGAGTGTCCACAATCTCAAACTCCGGGAATCAGCCGTATCCTTTCGCGGTGGGAGGACCCACCCGAATGACTTTCTTGCAAGAACCCGTCACAGAATCTCCTGGATCGGCAAGCACCCGATTGAGAGAACCACGACAACGGACTCGATCGCCATTGTTGCCGTCGGCAACATTGATCCGGTCAGGCCCTTTACCGCCGACTACTTCATCTGCGCCAGGGCCACCGATGAGAAGAGCGCGGCCGGCTCGTGTACCACTGGCGGTGCGGGGGTCTTGTGTTCCGGAGATGATGACGTCTGCTGCTGGACCGCCGTCAGCGGAGGAGTTCTTTCCCAGCACTTCCAGAGCGTCTCGTTGAGGCCCACCGAACACGTGTGATCTTGTTTTTTGTGAAAGTATTTCGTCTGATCCTGGACCTCCCCATGCGGTCGATGAGCGCTTTCCCAATCTGATGACGTCTGCACCTCGAGTACCCAACCCGAGTCGTTGTCCGAACCTTTCCCATCGCGCGCTATCTGGGCGACAAATAACCTGAAGTTGTATCTGGGATCCGCGCTTAAGGCCTTGAGCGTTCGTGACGACAGCACGTCTTTTCCACTTCAGTTCATCATCGGAAATGTCGGACCTCTTTGATGAAGCCTCCGCGTGGATAGGACCCTCACCATCGGCGCACTTTGCGCGGGTCTGGTTGGGGAACGTACTCGTCTTGTCGATTACTTTGAAAGGCAGCACCCTGTCCGAGGGCCCAGCGGGTCCGGGAGTCGGGGCTGGATTGGGGATTGGAGGCTTAGTGACGGCACCACGGTCGATGGTCACTGGCAGTGTTGCTGACTCTGCGGCTAGCCAACCGCGCTGGGGTGGAGTCAGTTGGTACGGCTGAACCGCCGGACTCTCACCTGCGCCAGACCCCCCGTATGCAGCGTAGAAGTTATAAGTTCCGGATCGGTAGGGGCGCTGTGACGTCACAGTCAGAGCGTCGTTGTTCAGATCCCCGCCCCCGATAACGGTGTCGGTTTCTGGGTCTGGATTAGTGCCAAGTTGCTCAAAGACACCGACCTCGCCTTGAGCCGGAGAGTTACCGTCGGGAGTAGCGGAGATGGTGAAAGTTGGCGCACCAGTGGCTTGGTTGTAGCTATCTAAAGTCAGGGACAGAGTTAACTGCCAAAACATATTGGTGGGAAAGTCACCCCAGTTGCAGTCACTAGTGGTCCACTGGTTGCTTTTGACGCTATCGGTTGCCCAAAAGATGCCAGGCCCCCAATTCTCAGTCTTGGATACATTCCAATTGGTAGCCGTTTGGGTCCAAGAGGAGCCGACAGGTGTGGAAGCATATGCCTGGGTAAGCGAGACGTCACTGCTCGAAGTTTGTGTGCAGTCGGTCATTCGGTAGTACCCGGATGGTGTATTTGACGTCCAAGACTTGGTGTTCCATGGCTTGAGGCTGCTCTTACCCTTATTTGCCTCGTAGGCGCAGGTGTATCCCTGCGAAGAGTTCCCGCCATTTTTTCCGGTGTAGGCGACACTGCTTTCGCTACCGCCGGTTGCTTTTTGGCAGGCACTCTCAGCGCTCGCAGCTGCCGCACCAAGCGTGGCGCCAAGCAGAGTGAGGGCTAGAGCAGCAAAGCCAATGATGACTTTGTTCAGAAGTTCCACAGTGATGTCCCATTAGTTTGTGGACTTTCACGGTATCGGAGGATTGCTCTCACCACTTGCCGAGTTCCCTTCGGTTCTCGCTGAAATAGTCTCGGGCCTTTACTAGTCATCCATTTCGATGCATTCGATTCTCCAAAGCAACCAATAGATACTTCAATGTGTCGGTGGCACTAGGTCCGCCACGAGAGATTTGTTCTGCACCGGTTAGTTCCGGTATCAGCCTCGTCAACGGCTTGGTAGTAACCGGCCAGCGGTATTCCGACGCAAGTTCGAGTGCATTGTCCGACATCAACCGACGCTTAGCTGGGTTGCCAGCCAAACCAATGAGGGCTCTTGTCCAGTGGGTAACGGACTTCGGTGGGACGCAAATGGCGGCACCTCGGTGTTCCATCTGCTCAGAGAGGACACCCCCAGAAGTAGTCAGAGTCGGTAGTCCAACCCACAAGTGATCGAGGAGCCGCGTCCGAAAACTCATTCTTGTCTCAAAAGTATTGAAATGAGCGCTGACTCCGATATCGGCGTCGGCTAGGTAGTCGTAGCGGTCCTCGTAATCAACCCAATCCGACGCAAAAAAAACTCCACCGTCGTTGAATACTGCTTGGATTTCAGGCTCTGCGAAGACGGCGGATGCTCTACTTTGTTCCGTTTCGGAGCCATACGGATTCTTCGCCCCAAGGAAAATGAGTCGAAGTCTCGGGTCTTCTTGCCTTGCCTCGACAAGTCCTCGAATAACAGTCCCTGGGTCAAACCAGTTCCACAGACCGCCCGTCCACAGCATCACGATGGAATCATCCGGAACCAGAGACCCCTTGAAGGGGTGAAGAGAGTCGCGCCGGCGCCTCGGTTGGGAGATGCCGAATGGGATCACTTCGACCTCTGGTGGTCGAGCACCGCCAGGCCCCAGAGCTTGCATACGTCCTGCTTGCCCAAGAGCGCCAATAATGAAATCTTTTTGACGCTCGGAAGCGACCAGAAAGGCATCTCCACAGTTGACTGCGGTCGCATATTCCAACCGGTTACGTTCGACTAACTTTCTCCTGGTCCGACGAGAAAAAGATGTCAATTCTAGAGATTCTGGGTACTCGACGAATGCAGGAACGTAGAGGTCGTAGATGACCGAAGCCGACGAGTCATGTAGACCTCTGGCAAGGTCGACGCGAGTGGGTTGGGTGATAATCAGATCCGAAACGTCGCCGAGGCTTCGGAGACTTGAC
>PAAU01000004.1 GCA_002699445.1 Micrococcales bacterium
GGCTTCGGCGGTGCTTTTGGCATCCAATCCGGTTGCGGTTGCGCCATCCCCAATGATGGTTCGCCAAACCTTGCCTCCGAACCGGGCCACATCCGAAGTGGTCAGCAGTTCTTTCTGGCGTTCTTGATTCCAAGCCAAACTGGGATCAAACACCGAATTAAGAGCGCCACCAAGCACCTCATTTTTTGCATCTTGCCGGAGGCTTCGTTGGGTTGAAGTCGAAAAGTTGAACCCAGAGAGATTGAGTGTGCTGGGCAATTCACCCGTCGTGCCAAACGGGGACATCAACAAGCTCCACTGGTTTTGGTTTCGATTTCGAACACCAATCACTGTTTGGAGTCGTTGGGTGCTGGTTGCCGTTTGTTCCAGAAGCCAAGGGGTCCGGCCTTGGGCTGGAGCGAGCCCAAACATCATGAATCCGGCGGTATTGAGTGGTCTGGGTAAACGGTTACGTCGCTGGTATTCCGATTGGAGGAACGGATCGACTTCACGAACCGCTTCCGGAGAAAGCCAACCCGCCAATCGATCGGAGGGGCGGTCGTGCTGAATGGGGTCGTTGGAGTACGACTGGGCCAGAATCAGAAAAGTAAGGATCATGATTCTTCTCTTCGGCAAAATCGTGCCACGAACAATCCTGGACCCGCAGCGTTCGGGTCCGCACGCAAGGGGCGGTAGTGGGCGAGGTCAATCGGGCAAACCTCTGTCCATTGTTGAAGTTGTCCGGAAGAGAACCCCAGATGCCGGTGGGCCATAAGTTCGCGGTATTCCTTGCGCTCGTGTGGGGTCATGTCCACGACCACAAGGGTTCCGCCTGGCTTGAGAATTCGAACAGCTTCGTTGACTGCTTTTTGTGGTTCTTCGAGGTGGTGGAGAACCAACAAAATGAAGGCGACATCAACACTGGCCGTTGCCAGGGGGAGTGATTCCAGGTCGGCGGCATGAAATTCAACATTCTGCGTGCTTTCAAGTCGCTTTCGGGCCGCGCGGAGCATTGCCGGTTCTCGGTCAACCGCAATGACTTTTTTCACACTCGCCGCAAGCAAACTTGCGGCATCACCGGTTCCGCAGCCAAGATCAGCCACAGTCCATGTGGGATCGGCCAGTGCAGCCAGTGCTTCGGCCGTGAATGCGCGACCAAACAATTGCGTTCGGATCTGATCCCATTCGCCTCCGACTCGACCAAAAAATGCCTCAGCATCTCTTGCCCTTTCGGCCAACACCGAAGACAGCCGTCGATCATCGTCTTCCAATTGTGGGCTGTGCCCGAGGCCAGCCCGGGCGCTCTTCCATAGTCCTCGGAGGGGTTCGGGTAATGGATCGTCGGCCAATCGGTGGAGGTGGGCGGTTCCCACAGATCGTCTGGTTAACCATCCGGAGTCCATGAGGGTTTTCAGGTGCCTGGAGGCGGTGGACTGTGGCAATTGCAACGCCGATGCAATTTCTCCAACCGAGAGTTCAGCGCGCTCAAGCAGCCGCAGCATGCGCAATCGACCTGAATCGGCCAGTGCAGAAAGCGCAGGAATCAGGGCGTTGCGATCGTGCTCCATGCCGGGCTCACAGGCCCGGTGGCACAGCCAGAGTTGGACCAACGATCAGGCCGTATGCCTTGGTCTTGGCCACAACGCGGGGATCTTCTGGGGCGAGCCCGTAGGCTTGTCGTGTGCGGTATTTCGCCGTGTTGTCGTCATCCTGGACTTCGGCCAAATCCACTGCCGCAAGATATGCATCGAGGCAATTCACGTCTTGCTCTAAGGCTTGCTCGATGCGGCGAGCACTCAAATCAACATCGCCGGTGAGGGTGGCATACTTCGCGCCGCGGACAGCGTCTAAAGCGGATTCGTTGCTCCAGCCGTCCAGGCGGGCAAACATTTTGTTCCAGGCCGATCGGCCGGCTCGGTATTCGCATTCTGACCAGGCATCACGTACAGCAAGACTTTCTTCTTTGAGGGAAATGGAAATCTTGATGTGCCCTCTTGCCTCAACATTTGCCTTGGGTTGGTTCAACTCAAGCAAGGTTCTGGCGGTGTCAAATTTTGCCTGCCAGTCACCGGGGTAGCGAAGTGCGACCACTCGGTAAAGATCCGAGGCTGATTGTGCATCACCTTCCAGCTCGGCTTCGTTCGCTTTGTCATAGAGAACTGACTTGGGCATTTTCTCTGGCGCGATATTGCAGCCTGCGAGACCAAAAGCAAGGCCAGATAAAAGTGTGACTCCAAGAATGGTGCGTGAAGCGGCGTTCGTCATGATTTCCATGATACGACGGTAAACGGGTTCCCACGGGGTGGTGCACTCGAACGTGGACGAAGAAAAACCCCGGGATGTCCCGGGGTTGTGAATACTGAATTGGATGATTGGGGGGTCAATCAGTCCAGATCGGCGATTAGACCTTCGATGGCCTCGTTGAGCCGCCCTTCAAGGTCATAAGCGCCACTCGCAATCGCTTCTCTCAACGCCGGGACCGGGTCATATCCAGTCGCTTCGTCTGAGAGCGCTTTTGAGACGAGGGCGGCATGGTCCGAGAACTCGATGCGGTCGCCTTCGGTGGAATTTTTATTTTCGGACGTTGAAGAGGCACTGGCTCGGCTAGTGGATGCCGCAGCTTGCCCCGTCCGGTCGATGGAACCGGTCCAGCCGGATCCCACCCCTGGGTTAAATGCAATATCTGACATGAATACTCCTTCGCAACAAATCAACCCTGACTTTCGCTTCAAGGTTGGGGGGAGCTTTCGCACGACTCCC
Organism: Micrococcales bacterium; assembly: GCA_002699445.1. Lineage (GTDB taxonomy): Bacteria > Actinomycetota > Actinomycetes > S36-B12. The sequence continues at coordinate 2,740 of PAAU01000004.1, forward strand.
ACTTTTTTAACATCGGCGGAGCGCCGATGAGTTCTTGAACTTTCGACCAGCATTCTCTTTCATAGTGAAGCCTAGGTTTGCGTAAGGTGAGGGATCCTTATGAGTGCCTTAAAAATGATGCTGTTCTCGGTCCTTGTGGCTGCAATTGCTGGTTGTTCGACACCCAAGACGTCCGAGAACTCTGGGCAGGAAGCGAGGAGTGTGCGCACTTCTAGCGCTTCGGAACGTCCAACCATCGTTTGGGGAGTTCTATTGAACACCTTTGACGGTTTGGGGCATGAGATGGCAGCACAGCGAATGTCGCAAACATGCCAAGCCATGTCGCCATTCCTGAACAACACGTGGGTTCACTCAAAACGTAGGGGTTCCTCCGTATTGGTTGGCAGATTCCGCACCGCAGATGCCCCAGAGGCCAGACAACTTATGCGAGATGTTCGTGGGATTGAGCGCAATGGCCGCGCTGTATTTCCTCGTCCAATGTTGGTGCGTATTGATCCTCGAAAACGTCCCCAAGACTTTGGTGAACTTGAATTGACACGAGTACGTGCGATGTTTCCTGATCAAGCGTTGTACACCCTTCAGGTCGAAGTTTGGAGTGATTTCGGTACGGGACAATTGTCGGGGGCGGAAGTTCGAGCGCGCGCGGAATCAACCTGTCAGCGGTTGCGGCGAGAGGGGTGGGACGCCTATGTCCACCACGAAGTGGATCGGATTATTTCTTCGGTCACGGTTGGCTTGTACGACAACCGTTCAATTGATGCAGAGAGCGGTCTTGATTTGGACGCAGCCCTGATTCGTGCTCGAAAACGCTTTCCCCACCACTTGGTGAATGGAGAAGAGTTGCAAGAACCAATCGACCCGCGCCGCCCCGAACTGGGAACACGTCGACAGGCTCCGCAGCTGGTTGAAGTTCCCCGGCTTTGAGCATCAACGGTCGTTGTTGATTGGTCACAAACCCTTGATGTTGGTGGTCCGAAGGTCACGTCCACACGTTGCGGGAGCACACGATTTTCCGCGTGCCCAGCCCCCCAAAAGACCACACGCTGATTCTGGCAAGGGAAGGCAGTGGCCATCATTTAAGCAGCAAATTGGCAACGAACAACTGGTGGTGTTGGCACAACCAGGTTCGCCAAACCCTCCAGAGCGTAAGCATTCATCTACGCCAAGGGTCCGGCAGGATTGGTCAGGTAGGCAACAGGAAATTATGGGTTGGCATTCCACAGCCAGGGCTTCGCACGTGGCAAGATACGGGTCTCCGTTGGGGGGACGAAGCTGGCACTGAAATTGCCCACCAATTTCTGCACACTCACGCAAATTCCGTTCGGTACAACGACCGTCAGGCAAACAGCACGGCCCCGGAGGGTTGTCGAAGGTGGGATTGTCCAGAAGACAATCACAGTCGGCACCAGGTACTCCCCAAGTGGAACCGCGACACTGCTGGCAATCTGCTTCCATGACCCCCTCTTGGCAGCCATAAAAGCGTGTTTCACACACCGATACGGGACGACAAGAGTTTGAAGCGCAGGACACACAGTCGCCGAGCCAGCGTCCGCCAAGAGCATGGCAGTCAATCTCATCCAGGGGGGCGCACTCTTCGACCGGACCACACAAGCAGCACCCACCTTGGCCGCCACAGGGGGCAGCAGAGCAATCACTGCAACTGCCGATCCAGGTCCCGCCAAGATCAGCACAATTGCTGAGGGTGGCGGTTTGGCACGGTTCGTTGCAGATGCAGCAGGCACCAAATGCAGCGGCAGTGATTTCAGCGCAGATTGCGCACTCTTCGATCAACTGACCTTCAAGAACCAGGCACTCTTTTTCGCTTTCCACATCGATGCAGGTTCCGTCACAAAGCACGCACGCTTGCAGGGGCTTACATCCGCCATCACATGTCGAGCAAGCTCCCAGCCATTGACCGCTCAACCTTAAACACTCTTGCTCACGTACTTCATTCACACAACTTGCGCCACAGTCCAAGCAGCACGCCCCAGTGTCCATGCATGAGGGCAAACATGGGGTTTCGTCCCCAGCCCAAGTGCCACCAGCCACAGCACAGTCTGATTGAAAGGTCAATGAGCAAGTGCCATCACATAAACAACAACCGCCAAGAATGTCGAAGGTGGTTGTGATTCGAATGTTGAGTTCCCCAAGAACGGGGTACTGGGAAAATTCAATACTTCCAGGTGCGGTGTACTCCGCAACGGAACGTGCGAAGATCTCCAGCGGCCAACTTGGATTGATTCGAACGGCTTCCCCGTTACTTTGAAATGTCCCACCAAATGTGCAACTTTCCAACGGAGGCAAACAATCTCCAGGACAACAACCAATGTTCTGATTGTCTGTGATGAATGGCACGCCACCGATCAACATTTCAGTGAGCAATGTTGCCGAGGTCGAGATGGGACTGTCCCCAAGATTTCGAAGCCGTAAGGCTGTCCAGGTTCGCCCTTGTATTTCTATTCTTGAAGATGTCGGAACTCGGTATCCCCCATGATCATCAAATGCTGGAGTCACGATTGTTTGGATCCCTGGCAAACCCCAGGGACCTTGGATGGAATCGATGACCACTTGACGGCATGTGTCTGGACACACAGCCCCATAGCCTTGGGAGTCTCCACCCTGAGCGGTGCATTCTGCGGGACTGAGATTGGGAAAGCAGGATTCGCCCAAGCAGCAGGCTCCCACGCACACCACGTCGTCGCACAAGATCTCCAGCCCCCGGGGAAATCCTCCGGAATCGCGACAAAGATCCATATCCTCCGTCGTGCAGGTCCCATCGGTAAAGCAGCACGCACCTTCAAAAGGGCAGGGCATAGGGATGCAATCTGTTGATACGCCTATCCAGCGTCCACCAATACTGAAGCAGTGATCTTCAGTGAGGTCTTCTTCACAATTCAGGCCAGGTGTACAGCAAGCCCCAACCGCCACGCAGACGGCCACTTCACAGCTTGCCGCTTCGGAAACAGAGCCACCGACCGTGGCGCACAGGACTTCCGAAAGATCAAAACACGATCCGTCGTTCAGACAGCAGGGTCTGGAAGACTCTCCTGAAATCGAAGAGAGGCCCAAAATGAACAGGAAAAAAAACATGGCCCCAGAGGGACCATGTTAGTCGTAAAGGTATGTCGTTCAAGCGTTTATCGGAATATAGCCCTGATTCTAAGGCGGTCCAATGCAAGCTCTCGCAGCTCTCGGATCCAGTTCACCGGATTGCCTCCGAACCCGCCTCCTGGTCCGTCAGCCTCTTCGCAGCTGACACCAGCGCCTTGCCAGATCCCTCCTCGGAAGCCGCATTCAGCCGCCGGAAGTTGGAGACATGTTCCATCTCGCAGGGAGCATGCGCCATATTCAGGAAGTCGGAAATCCTCCAAACCATCAAACCATGGTCGCATCACTTCTTCGGCTTGGGGATTGTTGCCCAGGCTTCGACTTCCAAACTCCAGTCGTAAGACGCCGCCTAGAGATTCGCATTCACCCAGTGTGGCCTCAACGAGCCGGCCATCGGAAAGCCAGCACGCACCAACGTGACCGTTCCAAGACTGATTGACTTTTTGACACTCGCAATCAGGCCACCATTGACCATCGTGTGCCAAGCAATACTCTTCGGTGGTGCTCTGTTGGCATCGCATGCCATTTGCTTGACCCTGGAATCCTCCACGCAGCAGACATGATCCCACCACTGGTACAGGTTCTCGAGTATTGCAGGGTGAGTCGATGAAGAGCATAGGCATGCCAGAAAAGCGAGCCTCAGCCAAGCCCTCTTCGGGTGTGACCTCGCAGATGGATTCAACAAATGATTCGCAGCCAATCATTCGACCGGTGTCATTGATGACGTATTCCCATTCGAATTCCAAAATCACACGTGCGTCGATCCAACGTCGATGCCCCAAAATGAATGAGCCACCGCCGGTGTAACTGTGAACACCACCAAGTTCAAAATCAAAATCAAGCTCTGATTCCCCGACAAGTCCGTTCAAGTCCTGATCATCTAGGTCCGTCCAGCTCGCTGAAGTGAACGAGACCGGCGAATGGAATGTGCATTCTCCGAATGGTGGCAGCACGCCGTTGCATCCCTCTAGTTTCGGATCACCTGTGCGGCTGTCATATTCAAAGCCGACCAACTCGCCAAAGAGGGGGTGGTAGATATGCCATTCTGCACTGATATCCACCACGCTGGGCAATTCAAAGTCGCTCAAGCTTTTGAGCCAGAGTACCCGGTGGAATCCACCATCCAATCGGACTCGGGCTCCCGTTAATCGACGTTCTCCATTCCAATCGTCAAAGCCAGTGAACCGGATCGTGCTGGGGGCATTTTCATTATGAGCGTGAAGAATATTGACCACTTGTTGTTCGACCAAGCACCGTTCGTCTTCGCAAACCGTGTCCGCCCCCACCATGGTGCCGCCGAGGTTGCTGCACGCATCTAGACCAAGTCCTTCCAAGCATTCCACGCCGTCAATACAGCATGCGCCGGAGCAAGTGACACGCTCGCATTGTGTGGCGTAACTCGCGCCGGGTTCACCACTGGCATAGCCGAGATATTCCCCACCCAGACTTTCACATTCTTGCAGAGTCAGAAGAGTGCAACCCCCACTTCCAAGGCAGCATGCCCCGGCGGGAGGAGGGCACATGGCCGCGAATTCGTAGTTGTCGGCCGAAGACCCGTCACCCATGTATTGACCGCCCGCGATATCGCATTCAGCCGCACTGCCCGAGAATGCACTTAAGTCGGGCATGCAGCACGCCCCAAATGCGGTGCAAACAAACGAGTCACAGTTGTTGTCGGCGGGGCTCCAGCGACCACCCACCAGTTCACATGTTTGTTCACCCATTTGGTAGCACAGAAATTCTTCCCCATGGCTGACACAGCACACGCCAGAATCAACAAATAGGTTTAGGGTGACAGCAAGCAGGAACGTGGACATAACAAAACCTCCGGGCCAATAGGCGTTGGAGGCATCGGGTCACGCACGGCGTGCTTCTATCTGGAGTTTGTATCTTGGCCCGTTGTTTGCATCACAGTCGGTCCAGACCGCACAAACGGAACGGGTTTTGAAGCGGCGACCTTACTTGCCGCTAAAAAATCGCTTGAGACCATGGAACGTGGCCGCGCGCCCAATGCGAGCAATCGACTCGGTCAGTGGGATCTCTTTGGGGCAGGCCTTCACGCAGTTCTGGGCGTTCCCACAGTCGTTCACACCACCGACGCCCAACAAAGACTCCATGCGTTCATCTTGAAGGATTTTGCCCGTTGGGTGCTCGTTGAAGAGCAACGCTTGGTTGATCGCGTGCGGACCCAAAAAAGCGTCGTCCCAATCGGCAGGAGCCTCTTCTTTGTTGAATTGAGGACATGCTTCTAAGCAGCATCCGCAACTCATGCAGGTGGCCATCGTGTAGCGCATTTGTTGGTGATCCGGTGTGTCGATCGGACCGGCTCCAAGGTCATAGGTTCCATCAATCGGGACCCATGCTTTGACGCGCTTGAGATTATGAAAAAGACGTTCCCGGTCGACCATCAGGTCGCGAACAATGGGAAATTTACTCATGGGTTCCAGCACGATCTCATCGCCATCACGTGGTGCGTATTCATCGACAAGAGCGGTGCAGCTTTGGCGTACTTTGCCGTTGATCACCATGGTGCAGGAGCCACAGACTTCTTCCAGGCACCCGCAATCAAAAACCACTGGGGTTGAATCATCACCCTCCACGGTGACAGGGTTTGCCGCCACGCGCTGGAGACATGAAATGAGATTCATCCCGGTTTCAACTTCGAC
>PAAU01000005.1 GCA_002699445.1 Micrococcales bacterium
TGTGACTGGAGGACTTATGGCTGCGAATGACCGAGAGAAAGCACTAGATAGTGCACTAGGGCAGATCGAACGGCAGTTTGGTCGTGGCGCCATTATGCGGTTGGGCGACGAATCTCGTCCGCCTATCGAGATAATTCCAACCGGTGCCATCGCACTGGACGTGGCTCTTGGGATCGGTGGATTACCTCGGGGCCGAATAGTAGAGGTGTATGGTCCGGAGGCTAGTGGTAAGACGACATTAGCTCTACATGCGCTTGCCAGTGTGCAACAGCAGGGCGGCATCGCAGCGATGATCGATGCAGAGCATGCGCTTGATCCGCAGTATGCCGAACGTCTGGGTGTGGACCTTGACAGCCTGTATGTCTCGCAGCCGGATACTGGTGAACAAGCCTTGGAGATCGCTGACACCTTGGTTCGCTCGGGTGCGATTGACCTGATTGTTATTGACTCAGTCGCCGCGCTAGTGCCGCGTGCAGAGATTGAAGGCGAGATGGGGGATAGTCACGTCGGTCTGCAGGCTCGATTGATGAGCCAAGCGCTTCGTAAAATGGCGGGTGCGTTGAGTTCGTCGAACACAACGGCCATTTTTATTAACCAGCTGCGAGAGAAGATTGGGGTCATGTTCGGTAGTCCAGAAACAACAACTGGGGGTAAAGCATTGAAGTTCTATTCCTCAGTCCGTTTGGACGTACGACGGATTGAGACACTCAAGACTGGCAACGAACCAGTAGGGAATCGCGTGCGAGTCAAGGTGGCGAAGAACAAGGTAGCGCCGCCGTTCAAACAGGCTGAGTTCGACATCCTGTACGGTGAGGGAATTTCCCGTGAAGGCAGTCTCATCGATCTTGGAGTGGACAATGCCATCGTGAGAAAAGCCGGTGCCTGGTATACCTACGAAGGTGATCAGTTAGGGCAAGGCAAGGAGAACGCCCGAGGGTTCCTGCGTGACAACCCAGATCTTGCCGATGAGATTGAGAAACGCATCAAGGAGCAGATGGGGATTGGTGCAAAGGTTGACGAACCGGCAGAACCTGAGGTTGTCGCTGAAGCGCCCGCGCCTAAGACGACGAAGCGGAAGAGCAAGTCCCGCAGTGAAATGCCACCGAGTCCCATTGATCTATGACTACTGAGTTAGCTGCTGCGGCGGCAGCCGAAGAGGCGGCACGGGAGATTATCTTGCGGCGTCTCAGCAGGTCGCCGCAGACCCACAGTCAGCTGCGCGAAGCCACGCTCCGTAAGGGAATCGACAAGGATGCAATCGACTCGGTGTTATCACGACTCACTGAAGTCGGACTCGTTGACGACATCGCATATGCCGCGACATTCCTGGCTAGTTATCGAAATCGGCCGGGGAGTAGTCGTAGCTGGATGCAGCGACGACTGATAGAGAAGGGGGTTGAGCGTGAGCTCGCTCTGGAAACTGTCTCAGCGATCACGGAAGAGGATGAGTTAGCTTCGGCGGTCGCTCTACTGCGGCGTAAGGGGACAGCGCCAGAGCAGGACCAGCGTTCCCGACAGCGAAACTACGCTCGCCTAGCTCGGCGGGGCTACCGTAGTTCGACTATTGCGGCAGCACTAGATGCCACATCCGTGGGCGATCTGCCCGAGTCAGAACTCATCGAGCTTGACCATGCAGCTGGGAGAGAAGTGGAATGAGGGTGGGTAGCCAACTGTGGCAACCCACGTTGGATGCCGCGGCGCCTGTTCACTGGCGAGACTTGTCCCGGGCGAACCGCACCGAGCTCGACGGTAGTGCGTGGATTGATCATCTACCCAGTTGGTTGCAGGGTGGCGATGATGTGATGACCTCGCTGGTTACTGACGTTGATTGGCGCAGCGAGTGCCGACAGATGTACGACCGGGTAGTCGCTGTGCCGAGGTTGACACGGCACTTCAGTCGCTACAGAAATGTTCCTTCTGCCGAGGTGGTTTCAGCCGGGGACAGGCTCACCGATCACTACACCAATAAAAGATGGGAGCCGTTCGTTAGTGCGGGTCTATGTTTATATCGCACGGGGGCTGACAGTGTGGCCTGGCACGGTGATCGAATCGGTCGCGGGGCAAGTAAGGATGTCCTGGTAGCGATCCTGTCGCTCGGAAGCCCGCGACGGCTACTTCTGCGACCCAGGGGTAGTGGTCCATCGGTGTCATTCACTCTTAATCACGGTGATTTGTTAGTTATGGGCGGCAGTTGCCAACGGACCTGGGATCACTGTGTGCCGAAGACGAAGCAATGCGATGGACCACGAATCAGTATCCAGTTCCGACCACAAGGTGTTGCCTGAACTGGCCAAGTAGGCCAGCTATTCCTGCGCCTGCCACATTCGGTGCTGAAGATCCCAGGTGGCGAGATAATGCTGCACTCGATCCATATCAGCGGCGGCTTGCCCGTGTCCGTCGTGGAAGCGTTTGGCCATATCAGCGGGCAGATTAAGCAAGATCGCTGACGTATCGATAGCTGGATCCGCGATAACAGCAAAGTCCCAATCTAGGACTGTGGTCATAGCGCCAGTCGAGGCAAAGAGGATATTGCCCCAGGCCAAATCCCCATGGATCAGTCCCAATGGAGCAGTGGTGGCAGCGGTCAGGGCATCTCGAGTGTTATCGATATCCGTAGAAGTGACGTTGGGTGGCTCTCGACTTAGTTTCTCGTAAAGATCGCTCCACATTCCTGTCCACGGGTGGCTGAAGAAAGGCCAGCGACTGCCTTCGATACTGCGGGCATGCAGCAATAAATCGACTAGCTCATCTGTTGCTCGTTCCCGTGCGCCCTTGTCCAGGCTGGGAAGAGCCTCGAGGAACGGTGATCCGGGTACAGCTTCGAGAACAACATGTGCCACGCCTGCGCTGCCCTCCCGAACTCCGAAGATCTCTGGCGCCGGCAGTCCGAGATCCTTAACGGCTTGATGACGTTCTGCTACCTCTTGCACTCGAAAAGGCTCAAATCGCGGAAACCGCAGAACGGTTTTCTCATCAGTGAAAATCACACAGTTTTGTGCACCCGTATCGATTACGGCGGTGACACTGACCCCGACGGACTCCGCGGTAGAACAGCAAGTTTGCGCGAAGGGTGAAAGCACTATGTCAGTCTGGCGTACTCATAACCGTCTGCGTTGCAGTACCCGACCTACTAGGGTGATTGAGTGCATCTATACCTCGTCCGACATGGTCAAAGCCATGTGAATTTGGCTGATCTGACCGCTAGACACCAGGACTCGCCACTGACAGATACTGGTCGCCAACAAGCGGCTGAAGTTGCGACTTTTACCGCTACCGAGATCAAACCAACTCAGATATTCGCTAGTACGGTAGCTAGAGCGGCCGAGACGGCGAGTTTGATTGGCAAGCAATGCAATATGAGTCCTGTTGAAGATATTCGGCTACGCGAAATTGGGACCGTATACCCAGACGGTCGTCCCGTTCCGGAGGCAGAGCTCGAACCGTATGTTCCGGATATGTGGGGAACGCTACGACCCTACGAACCGGTGACCATTGGTGGGGAATCGTGGATGCAGTTTCGGTCTCGGGTCGGATCATTCATTGAGGAGCTAGTGCCAGCACGAACTAGATTTGGTGATCCCGAGTTGGCGGAACGAATCGCTGACGATCGAGTTCTAGTTGTCTGCCACGCCGGTGTAATCGAGGCAGTTTTTGAGTATGTCTTCGAAAAGGGCCCCTGGAGTGTGGTGGCTATCCAGACCAATCACACTGGCATTACGCACTTGCAGTACCACCCAATGCCCAATTTTCCAGATTGGTGGCTCATCGCCCACAACGCTACGGGTCACCTAAAGCCAGATCTGGTGACATGAGCGAGACCACGCCCAGAGATCTGTCGAAATACGGCTTTCTGTCACTGGGAGTGGGCGTAGTCGTTCTAACGATGAAACTGGTCGCTTGGCAAGTCACTGGTTCTGTCGGTCTACTTTCCGATGCGCTTGAGTCCCTAGTCAACATCGCGGCAGCGATCGTGGCCATCTTTGCTCTTCGTACTGCGAGCCGGCCACCCGATCAACGCCACCAGTTCGGTCACGGTAAGGCCGAGTACTTCTCTGGTTTAGTTGAGGGTGGAATGATTTGCGTGGCTGCCACGCTCATCATCATTTCGGCCACGGAACGATTGTTCGATCCACAGCCGTTAGAAGAGATTGGGCTGGGTCTCGCCATAGCGATCATGGCCTCGGGATTGAACGCGTTGACAGCGGTGGTGCTCCTTCGCGTCGGGCGCAGAGAAAACAGTCTGGCGCTGACCGCGGACGCCCATCATTTGTTTACGGATTTATGGACCACCGGGGGCGTTGTCCTCGGCGTCGTAGTTGTCTCCTTCTCGGGCTGGAATATCTTGGATCCGTTGATCGCGATGGCGGTCGCGGTCAATATCGTTGTGGTCGGCGTGAGACTTCTTCGGGCGAGTTCTGCGGGCTTGATGGACAGTGCATTGCCTGGGGAACAAGTTCAGGTTTTGCGAGATATTCTTTCGCATTATCAATCCGAGGACGTGGTCGTGCACGGGTTGCAGACCCGACGTGCAGGTCGGCAAGCCTTCGTATCAATGCATGTGCTGGTACCGGGTTCCTGGGATGTCATGGCAGGACACGATCTATGTCACCGTATGGAGGAAGAAATCCAGGACTCCATATCTGGTGTCGAGGTAACGACCCATTTAGAGCCGCTCGAAGATCCACGAGCTTGGAACGATACGCATGAAGGCCAACATCCGCTGGACTAGTTATGGAAGGCTGAGCACGTGGCGATAGTTGAACCCGTTGCAGTCGCGGACGATCCGGACTGGTACCGCACCGGTGTGCTCTATCAGGTCCACGTTCGCTCGTTCGCCGATGGCAACGGTGACGGTATCGGGGACTTTCAAGGGCTGACATCGCGTCTGGACTACATCCAGGAACTGGGTGCCACCGCTATCTGGCTGTTACCGTTTTACCCCTCACCGTTGCGTGATGGCGGATATGACATTTCCGACTACACCAGCATTCACCCGGACTACGGGACGATGCGAGATTTCCGACATTTCATCCGACAAGCCCACCGGCGCGGTATTCGCGTAATCACTGAGGTTGTGATCAACCACACCAGCGATCAACACGAATGGTTTCAAAGGTCTCGTCGGGCCAAACCGGGCAGCAAATGGCGAGATTTTTATGTCTGGAGTCAAACAAACCAAAAGTATCCCGATGCACGGGTCATCTTTTCTGATTTTGAGTCCTCCAACTGGACCTGGGATCCAGAAGCACAGGCGTATTTCTGGCATAGGTTTTACAACCATCAGCCTGATCTGAACTACGACAACCCGGCTGTGCACGATGCGGTGCTCAAGATTGTCGACTTTTGGTTGGAAGCCGGCGTCGATGGACTGCGGCTTGATGCTGTTCCATACCTATACGAACGTGAAGATACTAACTGCGAAAATCTTCCCGAGACTCACGAGTTCTTAAAGAAGTTGCGCACGCACGTCGACAATAACTTCAGTAATCGTATGCTTCTGGCGGAAGCGAATCAATGGCCGGAGGACACGCGGAACTACTTCGGCGAGGGCGACGAATGCCATATGGCATTCAATTTTCCAGTCATGCCGCGCATGTATATGGCAGTTCAGATGGAAGATCGGTTTCCGCTGGTAGACATCATTGAACAAACACCAGATATTCCTAAGGGTGCGCAGTGGGCTCTTTTCCTACGCAACCATGATGAACTCACTCTGGAAATGGTCACCGATGAAGAACGGGACTATATGTACCGGGTGTACGCGACCGATCAACGTGCTCGGATAAATCTCGGTATTCGTCGTCGGCTGGCCCCACTGCTGAACAATGATCGCGAACGCATCGAATTGCTCAATGGCCTGCTCATGTCGCTGCCGGGAACTCCGATCGTCTACTACGGCGATGAGATTGCGATGGGAGACAACATTTATCTGGGTGACCGGGACGGGGTTCGAACGCCCATGCAATGGTCCGGGGACCGGAACGCGGGTTTCTCTAACGCAAATCCCCAACAACTATTTCTACCCGTGAATATCGATCCTGAGTATCGGTACGAGTCAGTAAATGTTGCGTCTCAAGAGCGGAATCCCAACTCACTACTGTTGTGGATGCGCCGGCTGATTCGGCTGCGGCAGCGTTATCCCGTGTTTGGTAGCGGCAATATTGAGTTTCTCGAGCCAACTAATAGTCGGGTGTTGTGCTTCCTGCGTTCTGATGACGAAGAAACTATTCTCGTGGTGGCAAATCTGAGTCGATTTGCCCAGTACGTCGAGTTGGATCTGCACGAGTATGAGGGCAGCACCCTTATTGAACTGTTTGGTAACTCGGAGTTTCCAGACATTGGCACTTTGCCTTATCTCCTAACTTTAGGACCTCGCGCTTTCTATTGGTTCCGATTGGCACCGCGACAGCCCGGTAATGAAACAGATACCGATGTCCTGCCGACAGCAAGCAGCAGAGCTAACTGGGATGAGCTATTCGAAAATCGGCGGTCGCTGCCGGTATTGGAAGCGGTACTTCCGGAAGTCTTGCCAGATCGTAGTTGGTTCCATTCCGGTGGTCGGCGGATTGTGGAGACGCGGATCGTGGAGAGTTTCGCTATTCCGTTGGGTGGTGATCGGTTGCCGGCCAGGATGTTATTTGTCGAGGTGTCATACGGGCAGGGTGAACCTGATACCTATGTGTTGCCAGTCACTTTCCTGGGCCCGGATGATGCTGATGAATTTCTACACGATCATCCGGGTGCCGGTTTAATCCGGCTTTATCCCGCGGGTGATTCTGGATTAGACGGTGTTATTTGCGATGGGATGGCGGAAGAACGTTTCACCTCGGTGCTGCTGGAACAAATTATTAACCGGCGCAAAATGCGCGGTGGCGGTGGTGAGATCCGATCGCTTACTACCAGGCAACTAAAGCCACTCTTGGACGATATTCCTGCCGATGAGCACCAGCAATGGCTGTGGCCCACCCTGCTACGAGGTAACCAGGCGCACAGCACAGTTCGCTACGGTGATCGCTTGATCCTGAAGTTTTACCGGAAGTCGGAACCAGGAGTTCGACCCGATTGGGAATTGGGTCGGTATTTCACCGAACGAAAGAACTTCCAAGCAACTCCCATAACCGCTGCCGCTATGGAGCTGCGCGATGGTGCTGGCCCACGAACCTTGGCGGTCCTGCACCAGTTGGTACCCAACGAAGGAACTGGCTGGAACTATTTCTTACATCAGCTCGGTGGCTACTTCGAGCGGATGCCGGCAGCTGATGTGAAGCGAATGGGTTCGGCCCCCATGCCGCGTCTCCTCCACGCGGCTCAGCCACCCGAACTGGCCGAGGAATTATTTGGGGCAATGCTGCAGAATGCTGAGGCTCTAGCGGAAAGCACCGCGGAAATGCATCTGGCGTTGGCAGCCGATCGTGATAATCCGGAGATGCGGCCGGAAGGTTTCACGAGCCATTATCAGCGTTCGCTCTATCAGTCGATACGTAATCGACTGCATCGTTCACTCGAGCTGCTAACCCGACGTCAAAATGAGCTCGACGATAGAAACGGAATCCTTGCTGCCACGCTTCTTTCCGCTGAAGCCAAGTTGGATGAGCAGCTGGAGCGTTTGAAAAACTTGGAAATCGACGGGCTACGGATGCGTATTCACGGAGACTTTCACCTCGGCCAAGTTCTTTTTGACGGTCGAGGATTTTCAATCGTCGATTTCGATGGCTTAGAAACTCAGTCGCTTTCCGTTCGCCGATTCAAGCGGTCGCCGCTTCGAGATGTGGCATCAATGTTGCGATCTTTGGATTATGCGGCGCTATTTGCCGCGGAAGAGTATTGCGATCGCTTCAACGTGCAACGTAAGCGAGAGACGGTGTTCCGTTCCGCTAGATATTGGTCGGCTGTCGTGGGCGGACAGTACTTGCGCGAATACCTGCGTCGCACCCGAGATGAGCTACTTGTTGAGGAGCCAGCTCAAGTGGAAATCTTGCTACAGGGCTTTTTAATTGAGAAGGCGTCATTCGAGTTGGAACATGAGCTCGTCAATCGGCCGAGTTGGGTAGCGATACCCGTACGTGGTCTGCTTGCCTTGGCTGATAACTGACCGCAACACCTGTGGAGGCACTATGTCGGGGAACGAAAACTCTGATGCGCTAGTCATCTTCGGTATCACCGGCGATCTGGCGAAAGTCATGACGTTTGGATCTCTGTACCGGTTGGAAGATCGAGGCCTGCTCGATGTGCCCTTGATAGGTGTGGCGTTCCAGGACTGGAGTAAGCAAGATCTCGCCGACCATGCTCGTAGCGCAATCACTGGAACTGGTATCACGATCGATGAATCGGTCTTCACTCGGTTAATGGATCGTTTCTCCTACGTTTCCGGGGACTTCGACGATCCTGCCACCTATGAACGGGTAGGCCAGGCGATAGCAGGCAAGGCGCGTCCTGCGTTTTATCTCGAAATTCCGCCGTCACTCTTTGCGATGGTGGTCGGCCACCTGGCTGACGCCGGTCTGACCAAGAACGCGCGGGTCGTCGTCGAGAAACCGTTTGGCCACGATATGGCTTCCGCACGTGCCCTCAATGAGGCTTTGCATGCGCGAATCGACGAAAATCAATTGTTCCGAATCGACCATTTCCTGGGCAAGATGGCCGTCGAAGACATTCTGTATTTGCGTTTTGCTAACGAGATTCTGGAACCTGTGTGGAATCGCGACCATGTAGCGGCCATCGAAATCACCATGGCCGAAAACTTTGGCGTAGCCGATCGCGGCTCTTTCTACGACCCGGTGGGAACACTGCGGGACGTGGTGCAAAATCATCTACTTCAGGTACTAAGTCTGGTGACTATGGAAGCTCCTGCGGGAGTTGGGCCGCAGGCTATAAACGACCAAAAAGCAAGTGTGTTTAGGTGCATGCCCGAGGCAGATCCCGCTCACTATGTTCGGGGCCAGTATGAGGGTTACCTGCAGGTGGCTGGGGTGGCACCGAAGTCGACTACTGAAACTTTTTGCGCCATGCGACTTCATATCGACAATCGAAGGTGGCACGGAGTGCCGATATTGATCCGGGCGGGGAAGTCGCTGCCGGAGAGGGTTACTGAGGTGCGGGTGTTGTTCCGGCGGCCGCCACCGCTTGGTCGACATGCACGCGAAAAAATCGCGTCGACGAATGAGTTGGTGCTGCGTATTGACCCCAATCCCGGGGCACGGCTGCGCTTGATCGCGAAAGCCGCATCGGGCTCTGGCACACGCGACATTCATCTTGATATGGCCTTCGAAGACCAGGGTGGCGCTGGGCCCACACCATATGAGCAACTCCTGCTTGCAGCGATGCGTGGCGATCGGAGCCTGTTCGCGAGGCAAGATGCAGTCGAAGAGACATGGCGCATTGTTCAACCGCTGCTGGATTCACCGCCTGCGGTTATCCCCTACGCCCAGGGCACTTGGGGGCCTGCCGAGGCGGACAATCTGGTTCGCGGCATTGCTACCTGGCATGAACCCTGGATGCCTGATTCGAACAGTTAGTCTTGGGGTAAGTTCGTGTCCTGCGCCGCAGGTGTGCTGAGCGCGTGCGCCGCGCCGATGAGTCCGATGTGAGAGAAGGCCTGAGGCATGTTCCCCAGCATGCGCTTGGCATGAGGATCGTATTCCTCACTCAGCAACCCGACATCATTCGTGAGCGCACACAGCTTGTCGAACAGTTTCTCGGCCCGCTTACGTTCTCCGATATGCGCCAAACATTGGACCAACCAGAAGGAGCAGATGAGGAAGGTACCTTCCTCGCCGGCAAGCCCATCGTCAGTTTCTTCTGCCAGATAGCGCAGTAGTAATCCATCCTGCGATAGTTCTTTCTCGACCTCATGAACGGTATTGATAATTCTTTCGTCATCTGGGGGCAAGAAGTCAACAAGCGGAATCATGAGCAAGCTGGCGTCCATCGCTTTAGAGCCGTATGACTGGGTAAAGCAGTTGCGCTCGTGGTCAATCCCTTTTTCCAAAATGTCGGCCTTGATGGTGTCAGCCAGTTGCCGCATGTGCTCTTCGGGACCTTCGAAGCCGAAGTCCCGGATAGATTTCAGGACACGGTCGATCGTGACCCAGGCCATGACTTTCGAGTAGGTGAAATGCTGCTGCTCGCCGCGTACCTCCCAAATCCCTTCATCAGGTTGTTGCCACTGCCGCTCAACGAATTTGGCGGTCCGTAGTTGGAGCTTCCATGCCGCTCCAGGGTCCTTGGCGCTCACTAGTCCCATCCGACGACCCATATACGCGGCGTCGCTCAGCTCGCCGTAGACGTCTAGTTGGAACTGGTGTGCTGCACCGTTTCCAATCCGGACTGGTGCGGAGCCCTCATAGCCAGGTAACCAATCGATGGTCCACTCGGGTAGGTGGCGTTTACCGGTGAGGCTATACATGATCTGCATATCCTGGGGATCTCCCGCGACTGCGCGGATGAGCCATCCGCGAAAGCCTAGAGCCTCCTCGCGATATCCTTCGAGGAGAAGTGACTGCAGAGTCATGGAAGCATCGCGCAGCCACGTATATCGATAGTCCCAGTTGCGCCCGCCTCCAATAGTCTCTGGTAGCGACGTCGTTGCAGCAGCGGCAACAGCTCCCGTGGGCGCGTAGGTCAGAGCTTTCAGGGTAATCAAGGATCGGACAACCGAGTGTCGATGCGAACCTTGATAGGTCGCGCGCGATGACCAATCTCGCCACCATGCCTCTGTGCTGCGTTCGGCCGAGAAGGGCTCACGGGGGAGGGGAGTGTTGTCCCAAGGTCGATGCCAGATTATCTGCATGGCCAGCGCTTCACCTTCGCGCACTTCAAACTCACTGTGGACATTTCCGTCTTTGACAGTGCTGCCACATCTAGCGACAAAGAGTGTCGCGTCAGGTCCAGCCTGGGCCAGCATTCCCACAGGTGATTGGGTGAAGAACGGCTTGATTCTTCCGTAGCCGAATCGAAGGACAAGTTCTGAAGTCACCTTCACTTTGCCTGAGAGGCCGCGGACGATGCGAAATAGTGTGGGGTTTTGATCGCGGATGGGCATGAAGTCGGTGATTGTGATGGAGCCACTATCCGTAGTCATGGTGGTGTCGAGGAGTAGTGTTCCGTCTCGATACTCGCGTGACACTTTTGTCACTGGCTCGGCAGGCCTGACCGTCCAATGGCCGTTGTCTTCGGTACCAAGTAGTGCGGCAAACGCGGCATCCGAGTCCAATCGAGGCAGACAGAGCCAGTCGATTGCCCCGGCACTGGAGATCAGCGCTGAGGTATGGAGATCACCGATCAAGGCATAGTCTTCTATAGGAGCAGGCATGACCTTAGTGTGTCGGGAAACTGGCGCCAATGCGGGTAGAACTCGTTACTTCTTCCGAGCAACGATATCGGTGATGGTGTGTCCTTTAGCGATTCCCTTGATCTCAAACCTGGTTCTTGGCCGAGATAGCGGACAGTCGGTGTCGCCGACAAACACCACCTCAAAGGATGGCTCTGCTTCAACTACTGCCACCATCTGCTCTGCATATTCCAGCCAATCAGTCGCCACATGAAGGCGGGCGCCGGCATCGAGGCGAGATGCGATGAGACTGACCAGTGCAGGACGGATTAGCCGTCGCTTGTGGTGCTTCTTTTTTGGCCAGGGATCCGGAAAGAAACTTCGGAATCCGCTGAGGGACCTTTCGGGTATTCGCTCGTGAATGAACTGGATGCCGTCGCCGTGAACCACCGCCACGTTCGTCAGATTCTCGCGTTCAATTCTTCGCAGTAGTCGGCCAACCCCTGGGGTATGGACCTCCACGGCCACGATGCCGATTTCGGGTGACTCGGCCGCCATAGTCGTGGTTGCGTCACCCATGCCGCTGCCTAGTTCTAGTACAACGGGCAATGAGGGGTTGAAGAGGCTTGACAGTTCCAGTGGCGGCCCACTCGGCTCCACTCCGTACCGCGGCAGTAATTCGTGCACTGCTCTTTTCGCGCGAGGCTGACTTCGACCGCCACGAGCGTGGTAAGTCTTGACACTACGATCCATAGTTATCCAGTTACGTCGAGACGCTAACCCAAAACTTGCGAAGTGGTTCCGTCACATACCAAGTGGTGTGATCCCCAGCTGCTAGTTGAACGACGTCACCTGGCCCGACATTAAGTGTAGGCCCGTTGGCAACCTCGATACGTGCCAGTCCATTGAGAATGACAAAGATTTCGTCATCTTCCACGTCACGAGAAACTCCCACTGAATGTTCCCACAGCCCCACATCCAGTCCGGACTCCTGGAATACCGAAAGACCAGTGGTGGGCTTGCCAGCAACTGCTTGATCCGTGGGTAGGGGAGCATGCGCTAACGGCACGCTTCCGCGAGCTAAAACTTGGGTGCTCATAAACGAAGCCTATCGCTGGGTCGAATAGGTCCAAGGCTTTGCGACACACCCGGCAGCATTCAGTGTGTTATTCAAGCTGGGCTCAACAATGGTGGGATGGAGCAAACAACTGACAAATCGGTACCCAAAGAAGAGAGCGCAGATTCAGTGATCCGCTCCTTCTTGGGTGTGATCGTCAATCCCGCTACGTCTAAGGGCGCTCTCCTGGTCCTGGCCGGTATGTTCATCCTCGTGGCGCCGGACGCATCGGCACCGATTGTTCGGCTGGCTTTGTCGGCAGGCTTGATTCTGTTCGGATTTACCGAGATTTGGTCGGCCATCAGGCACTGGAGTGATGTCGGTTTTACGGGAGTTCTCCTAGCCTTACTTTCGATCTTGACTGGCACTTCGATTCTGTTTCTCACCGACGCCGTCGGGCTGATGCTGCGCTTCGTCGGTATCTACTTGTTGCTGCGTGGACTAGCCGCTGGGTTGCGGCTGTTATTCCGACGTTCTCGGTCGGTGGTCTATGACGTCATTGCTGCGGGTGTCCAAACATCTTTGGGAATCATGCTGCTCTTTGTTCCAGAGGCGATTGCTCAGGCATCAATCGGAATCATCGCAGTAGGCGCGGTGTCTCTCGGTGGCGTGATGGTCTTGTACGGCGCGAAATCTAACGATGTGCACACCGATATGGATGCCGGGACGTTGATGACGATCTCGAAGTCTTGGTTCAAACGTTCTGACCTGGGGTTCGAGCGACGGGCAGAGATTGCGGAGGGGCTGTACTTCGAGGCGCCGGACAAAGGTCAGAAACTCTCCTCATGGTGGACCATGCTGGGGCTATCTGTCGCTATCGCCACCTACGCCATTTTGCAGGACTCAACGGCGGTCGTGATCGGTGCCATGCTGATCGCACCACTGATGACGCCGATTCTGGGTGCCGCGGGAGCCATCGTGAATGGCCGCAAGGCCCGGCTTGTTAGTTCACTGTTGATGGTCTTTTTGGGGGCCTCAGCAGCTATTCTGCTGGCATTTATTATTGGCAACTGGTCACCTGACTACATTCCGCTAGATAGCAATACCCAAATCACGAGTAGAACTTCACCAAACGTGGTGGATATGGCGATTGCACTCGCGGCAGGCGCTGCCGGAGCCTTTGCCACCATTAATCGTCGAGTGGCCGGGGGCCTAGCTGGTGTGGCTATCGCCGTGGCTCTCGTTCCGCCATTGGGAGTTGTGGGATTGACACTGGAAGAAGGTGCCTGGTCTGACGCTTGGGGTGCCTTTCTGCTGTTCCTAACCAACCTGGTGGCTATTTTGCTGTCAGCAACTTTGATCTTTGTCTTGGGAGGCTGGACGTCGATTAGGCGACTGCGATCTAATGCTTCGAGCATCGCCCTCACGACCGGCACAGTATTTTCCGCGGCGATGGTTATATTGCTCCCGCTACTCTTCACTTCACAAGGCTTGATTTCGGAGTCGCGTAACCAGTCGACGGCGTCAGCGACGGTCAATGAATGGGTCGCAGATAATGCACCCGAGCTCACGGTTGCTCGAGTGGAAAGCGTTGGAGCGGAGGTCACCATCGCTGTGGCGGGGCCACAAGCATTCCCGGACCCGGCCTCCCTAGCGGCTGAGCTCCAAGATGATTTTGATCAGCCTGTCACCATCAAGGTTGTCCTCACGCCTACCCAAGTCACGCAATACGATTCTCAGTCGGAAACGGAGACACAGTTGCAGTAGCCTCGCCGGATTTTTTCCGGACCGGGGGAGGTGCAAGGCGAGAAGGTGGCTAGGACTTCAGCATTGCGTTGTTGTTAGTGACCGGCCGTAGTCGGACATGAGCTCGAGGTAGACGGTTTCTCCTGGCTCACAACTCCCCGGAAGTGTTGCCGTCTGCTGGCCGGAAACACTCTTTTGCTGTGTCCCCGTTGTCACCCGGGCCGACGTCAAGAGGTCAGGGTACTTCCCTGGGTAGGACCAACTAGCCGTAGTGGTGTGGCCATTCGATTGCACTGTCAGATTAGATGCGGTCTGGACCAGTTCACTGCAACCCCCGGCAATCAAGGATCGCAAACCCGCTTTATCTCCGGGCCCAAACTTGGCCCCGACCTGATAGTTTCCTGACCGCATCACATCATGGGGGTTGTCGGTGTGATGAAGGCCTACCGCATGGCCGATTTCGTGCATCATTAGATGTAGCCGCTGCGTCTTGTTATAGCGGCGAGTATGTCGGCTGTAAGTCACTGTGCCGCTGGTTGCGACTTGAAGGAAGTCTTGTTGTCCTCGATAGCCAAAACCACCTCGACCTGCTTCTCCGGAAGATAGCCTCCCGTACTTCATGGTGATGTTTGCTTCCCTGTTGCGAACCTGTTGGAATCGCATTCCGTTGACGGAGTGTACTTTCCGGAGAGCTTTTCGAGTCAATCGATAATCGCGTTTACTTCCTGAAGCCCAACTCCAAGTAATTACCGAACAAGGATCCCAACGCACAGGTAACTGCGGGTCCTTCGGTTGGGTGTGCAGATATTCATAACTGTTACCGGAGGACTTCGCCGATGCCAATGGTGCCGCCACACCAACTGTGACAAGCAAAATTATGGCCGCGAAGATCCCATATGGGGTCTTCATGGTTCTCCCTTGCGCCTACGGGAAATATCGGCGCATGCAGATCAGACTTGAGAGATACGTGGTCGAATCCCAAGAAATGAATAGGGAGCTCCCTAAGGGTACGCCGGCGGTTACCGGCCCTGATCTGACGAAAAGAGTCGCGCGCGTTGAGTGGACTGGGCGATGTCTAAGCGAGATACTCAACCGTGTCTGAAACCTCAAGTACTCCAGCTGCCGGCACTCCGATGACATCAGGTGCCACTTCAGTACCTCCTAAGTCACACCGCATCCTGGCACTGACTGCCATGGTTTTCGCGACTGGTATGACGTTCATCGATATGACGATCGTCTCGATCGGGGCACCTGTCATTGAACAGGATCTCGGTATTACCGATCGTGAAGTCCAGTGGATCATCAACAGTTATTTGGTGGGACTAGCAGCGACTTTTGCCTTGATGGGCCGGATGGCTGATGTTTACGGTCACAAGCGCATGGTGGTACTAGGCACTTTCGTCTTCGCATTCTCTTCGCTCATGTGCGGCCTCACCCCTGATGGAGATTTGGCCGGGGCTTGGCTGATTGGGTGGCGGGCAATTGAAGGAGTCGGAGCGGCCATGCTCTTCCCTGCGGCTTTGGCTATCGTGGTCGCTTCATTCCCGCCACAAGGTCGTGGCAGAGCATTGGCACTCTTCTTCGCGATCACTGGTGGACTGACCGCAATCGGCCCCATCCTTGGTGGTTATTTGGTCGAATGGGATTGGCGGTCTATCTTCTGGGTGAACATTCCGATTGCGATCCTCGCCCTTATCTTGACTGCAAGATGTCACGTTCCCACTGAGCGCCAAGATGAGCCGATTGATTGGGGCGGTGCGCTCTTCACCATCGCTGGTATGGGTTTGTCGGTTGTGGGTTTTCAGCAAGCCAGTACCTGGGGTTGGACAAGTCCGGCGACCTTGGGTTGCATCATCGGCGGAGTCGTTATTCTTGCGGTTTTCGTCCGGTACGAGTTGAGTCGGGAATATCCCCTCATCAAGATGCGAATCTTTAAGGATCGCGCTTTTCAGGCTGACAATGGAGTGCTCTTTTTCCTCTCTATGGCATTCGTGCCGGTCTTCTTCTTCCTCAGCGTTTATGCCCAGGCTGCACTCGGCTATACCGCCCAGGAAGCGGGCATTTTCCTCATGTGGTTCTTCGTCGGATTCGTGGTTGCGGCTCAAGTGGGTGGCGCACTTCTGGATGCCAAGGGCTCGAAACTACCGATGGTTATTGGAGGTCTCGTCGGTGCCGCCGGTTATGCAGGATTCGCAGCGAATGCGAATTCGTTGAATGAGACCCAGGTAGCACCGTGGATAGTTGTGGCGGGAGCCGGAGCTGGATTGATGCTTGGTCCCGCCAGCACGGATGCGGTGAACCGCGCCATCAATGCCACCTACGGCGAGGTTACCGGAATCACACAGACCGTGAGGAATTACGCTGCTGCGTTGGGTCTGGCGATCCTGGGCTCGATCATGACTAGCCGGATTGCCGACAACATCACTGCGACTGCGGAGAGTTTCGGATTAAGTGAGAGTGAATCTGCAACCCTCGTTGCCAGTGTGAGTGGACAAACTAGCGGTGGTGCGGCAGGAGCGTTGGCTAACATCCCGGAAAGTTCAGAGAAGGCGTTCCTGCAAGAGATCCCTACCGATTTTGCTAACGCTCTGAGTGTGGTCATTTACGCCATGGCAGCCATGATGTTCTTAGCCGCGATTGCTGCGCTGCGGCATCCAGGCGGCCGAGCCCAGGTGGCAGATGAGGCGCCAGAGGAAGCGGGAAGTGGTCCGAGTACTGGTCAGACCGTTAAGCGGCTGGTGATTTTCGCTCTCATCTTTGTCGGCATCTTCTTCGCTATTTACGCTTTCGTATAGAGATTTAGCCAGTAGACCCGAGCCAGCGAACTCGTAGGTTCGTGAACTGGTGATCTGTCATCAGAGTAGTGCGGTGTGAGGCAACCTTGTATTTGGTCCTCACCATGCCAGTGACTGTAGGGCTGATATAAAACCACCGCACGGATTACGGGCGAGGAGTAGTCGGAAGCAAAGCACTCGAGAAGGTTCGAAGACCGCTTGTCATCAGCAGCTAAGCACTCTTGGGTCTCGGTAACCTAAGGGTGATGAACACACCTAGGATGGCGATAAGCGCGACTATGACCATCGTGATGCGAAACGCAAATGAGTAGGCGTCCGCAATATCAGCTATCGCTGGTTTGAGCTCTTCCTCTGCCAGAACTTCCTGGTAGGAGCGGTCTCCGGCAAGTTGGTTCATTCCGCCGGCCTCCTGGCGCAACGCGGCGCCGCGCTTTACTAGAGATGTCAACTCTTCGACTTGGGCTGAAGATAACGTATCTGTTTGGGCGGAAATTTCGTCATTAGTTTTATCAGCCGCTGTGGTGACCATGATGACAGTCAAAATAACCGCGCCAAAAGCTCCGCCCAGCAAGCGGATTCCAAACATCGTGGCACCACCTAGGCCCGCCTTTGCAGGTGGAACGGTGGCCAAGACGGTTTGAGTTATCCGGGCGTAGACCAATCCAAAACCGACACCGAAGATAAACAAGGGAATAGCGGTGAGCCATCCGTTGGAGTCGGGATTCATGACCGGAATCGCTGCCAATGAGCCAACAGCTATTGCGACGAAACCAGCGACCACTGTGGCTGGGGCACCATATTTGTTGCCAATGGGACCGGCGAGATAGCCAAAGATCACGATTCCGAGACCGATGGGCAGCAACGAAAGACCAAGTGTGAGGGTGTCGAAACCCAGGCTAAACAGGAAGAACTGCGGAATAACCAAAATCGCGGCAAATGATCCGAGGAAGAAGAGAAAGCAGCCGACCAAACCGATCCGGAAAGAACGACTGTGAAACAAACCAAAGTCCAGGATCGCGGCCCGGTTCTCGTGGTTTCGTTTCCGCTCATAGATCCCGAAAATGATCCACAAAATAATTGACGCCAGACCAAGTACGAATGGCATAGAAACGTCCAGTGGCCAAGACCATAGGTCAAAGGTGAAGGGGGAGGTTTCCATGATCCAGCCATATGTGGGTGCCTCATTGAGTGCAACTATGAGACCGGCCATTGCGCCCAACAGCAATAGTGAGCCGACGACATCGAGTTTCGCGTCTCGATTTTGTCCAGGTTCGCCTTTAACCGTGGTGGCTATTCCAATGAAGCAGATGATGCCGAACAGCGGGATGATAAGACTCGCGAATCGCCAGCCATTTTCTACGTCACCCAGCAAGCCGCCGATTATTGGAGCCAGGACGAAACCCAGTCCGAAACCCGACGCAAACAAGCCAAATGCCAAGCCTCGATGAGGGTCACCCACCGGAAACTTTAGGTTCAGGAAAGCAACGCACGGAACTGACAGGCCCACGGCTCCAACGCCGATAAGCAACCGGGCCACAATCAGGACTGCACCATCGGGTGGGAAACTAGCCAACAAGCCGCCAATGATGATCAGACCGCAACCGGCGTACAGAAAAATCGGTTTATGACTAAATTTATCTCCGGCTTGGCCCATCAACATGACGAAGCCACCCGCCGCGGCCAGCAACAACGTACCGCCGAGATCGATAACAGCGCTGTTGGTTCCGATTGCCTTGACGACCTCGGGTCCAATAACCGGAAGAATGTCGATGGAGTATGTGACTGTCACGACGGCCAGCACCACAAAGCCCAGCATCACGAATCTTGGACCTTGGCTAACGCCTTCATTAACGGCTTTGGGTGTCGTCGCTGCGGAATCAGTAGGCATGCTGCATCCTCGCAGGTATCGCGTCCGATATCTTTACGAATTAAGATTTCAAAAAGTAAGTGCAGCCGATGAAAAAGTTGCCCTGGCCAACGGGGGATGTAGCCAGGGCAACCACTTCCATGATAGCCCACCGGGGTCCGACATCATTGCGCCATGGCCCTTGCACACAGCGCGTGCGGCCGCTTGTAGCGAACCGGGGATACTTCGGCTGAAACCCCGCCGCGACTCCAATCGTGGTGGTTGCCCTGACTTACGGGGGATGTAGCCAGGGCAACCAAGTGTGGTTTTCCCGCTGGTAGCTGTTCTAAACCACTTTCTTTGCAATCTGAGTCGATTTCTACAAGTGTTGATTTCTAGAAATAGGGTAAGGAGCAGCCCTACAGCACTTACTCCTTGAACAGGACCCTAGAGATAGTTCCTGGGAAGTCAGTGTGACGGACGATGGGTGGTACTCAGATCTAGTCGAACCAGAGGGGTCCGCTTTTCGTCCTAACGAGGCGGTGAAGCTGCTGGAATAGGGCCGGTTGGTGGAAAGCTGGATAAAGGCCGAGGTCAATGTGGCCAGAGCAAGGGGGCCTCGCTTAGATTTGGGAGACGTCAGTGGAGGGTCGGGGAAATGAGCGACGAATCAACGGAGCGCGGTGGCATGTCTACCGGTGATAGCTCTGTTGCTTCTGCCGGCGAACAGTCCGCGTCTTCGAGCTCGTCTGCGCATCCATCCTCTGTTGAGAAAGTGGACCAGCAATCCAGGATTCCCTGGGGTTCGCTTACCTTGGGGCTCGTCGCACTTGCTTTGCTTATCGGTCAGGACTGGCTGATAGAGGTTCTGGCGATACCTCGGTTGCAGACATGGACCACGGTCTTGGTCTCGATCGTGGTTCAGGCAGTCCCGTTCTTAGTGTTGGGCGTCTTACTTTCTGCCACCATCTCCGCTTTCGTTCCGCCGTCGTTCTTCGAAAAGGCACTTCCCAAGAATCCTGCTGCAGCAGTGCCGGCAGCAGGCGCAGCAGGGATAATGCTGCCAGGTTGTGAATGTGCTTCAGTGCCGGTGGCGGGCAGTTTGGTTAGGCGAGGAGTCAATCCGGCTGCCGCATTGGCTTTCTTGCTTTCGGCGCCTGCAATTAATCCCATTGTCATGATCTCCACGGCCGTAGCTTTCCCTGGTCAACCCGAAGTCGTAGGCGCTCGTTTCGTCGCGTCGCTGTCAACCGCCTTAATCGTGGGTTGGATCTGGATTCGGGTGGGCAAGGGTCGAAATCTGCTGCGTACCCCGCGAAGTTTCACGGGCGAGGGTGTCTCAAAATGGGAGGCGTTCCGACTAACTGCGGCCCATGACATTGTGCACGCTGGTGGCTTTTTGGTTCTGGGGTCAATCGTGGCGGCGACCATCAACGTCCTGCTGCCAGAAGAAATGGTCGAAGCTGTTGCGGAGCGACCGTGGTTAGCGATCTTAGTCTTAGCTATTTTTGCGGTTGTGGTGAGCATTTGCTCAGAGGCTGATGCGTTCGTAGCCGCATCGCTCACTGCTTTCCCCATGACTGCCCGACTGGCCTTCATGGTGGTAGGGCCAGTGGTCGACATCAAACTCATAGCCATGCAGATAGGCGTTTTTGGACGTCGTTTTGCTGCGATTTTCGCTCCGATTACATTTGTGGTCGCGCTAGGCTGTGCCGTCGTTGTTGGCTGGTGGTTGCTGTGAAGCGGGATGTGCAGGCATTGGTGTTACTCACCATGGGCGTTGTGATCTGGCGTATCACCTGGTCGGATCTTTTTCTGAACTACGTCCGGGAACCAATGCGTCCGCTATTGCTGATTTCTGCGGGGCTTCTTGTAGTCATCGGATTATGGTCCTTGGCTGTCGCGTTACGACAACCTGCCGAAGTCAGCGGTGATTCTGGTCATGAACACGGGCACGACCACACCCGAGCCCCCAAA
>PAAU01000006.1 GCA_002699445.1 Micrococcales bacterium
AGCCTCAGCAGGCTTATCCTCCGCCTTAGCCTCAGCAGGCTTATCCTCGGCCTTAGCCTCAGCAGGCTTATCCTCCGCCTTAGCCTCAGCAGGCTTATCTTTCGCCTTAGCCTCAGCAGGCTTATCCTCGGCCTTAGCCTCAGCAGGCTTATCCTTCGCCTTAGCCTCAGCGCGCTCTTCAGCGGCTTTCTTAGCAGCCTTTGCTCTCGACTCCGCGACCCGATCCTTCTCCACTACCGCTTCTTTGGCCGCCGCATTAAAGACCTCAGATCGATCTGTTTTTTTCGGGGCGTGCTTGAGGGTGCCTTCAGCTCCGGGCAGGCCCTTAAACTTCTGCCAATCACCGGTGACCTTAAGGATCGCGCGCACTGGCTCGGTGGGTTGTGCTCCGACTCCCAACCAATACTGAACCCGATCAGAGTCAACTCTGATAAGGCTAGGGTCTTGTTTGGGCTGGTAAATACCGATTTCTTCGATGGCCCGGCCGCCACGCGCAGTTCGGGCATCTGCCACGACGATGCGATATTGCGGTACCCGGATCTTGCCGATCCGCTTCAACTTGATCTTGACAGCCACAGCTGTAAATCTCCTGTCGTATTGCTGCACCGGGCCACGGAGATGGAGGGGCATCGCCGATTGCGGTAATGGGTGCCGACGACCCGTTGATAGAGCTCGGGATGCCGACCGACCTAGTGTGCCAGATGAAACGGTCACAGCCCAAACGCGGCCCCTCTATAGGTCTACAGCGAGGCCCGACTAATGGCCGAAAATATTGATCCTTTGCGTTGCAGCGTCGGGTATTTTGAACCTTCATCGGCGTCGCCGCGCGCCAACGTCATGGACAATTCACCCTGAGCCAAGCGAGATTACTCTTTAGGCGCGTCACCCAATAAGTCTTTGAACTGCTGTGGCAGCTCCAATGAGTCTGCGTCCACTAGCGGCCCCTCAGCGGCTTGTCGCTCTTGCTGGGCACGTTTAGCCGGGTTACCGGAGCGTCCCTTTTTCTTGTTTCGAGACTTACCCTTGCCGCGACGCCCTCCGGATCCTCCTACGCCCGGCATGGCGGGCATACCGGGAATTCCCGGTCCGCCTTTGCCGCTGCGCATTTGTCGCATCATCTTTTGAGCCTCACCGAAGCGTTCTACCAGGGCATTGACTGCCTGTACTTCTACACCCGCGCCACCAGCGATACGTGACCGTCGTGATCCATTTAGGACTTTAGGGTCTTCCCGCTCTTGCGGGGTCATGGACTGGATGATGGCTGCGATGCGGTCCATTTCACGGTCATCCACGGATTCCAGCTGCTTCTTCACGTCACCCATACCAGGCATCATCCCGATGAGTTTGGTGAGAGAACCCATCTTCTTGACGGCCTGCATCTGCTCCAGGAAATCCTCAAGCGTAAAGTCCTCGCCGCGCTCGACTTTCCCGGTCATGCGCTTGGTCTGCTCTTCGTCGAAGGCGCGCTCAGCCTGTTCAATAAGGGTCAAGACATCGCCCATATCGAGGATTCGCCCCGCCATCCGATCTGGATGGAACGCTTCGAAGTCCTCCGGCTTTTCCCCCGTGGAGGCGAAAAGGATTGGCTTTCCCGTCACCCCCACCACTGACAGAGCCGCACCACCTCGAGCATCACCGTCAAGCTTGGTCAGCACGACGCCGTCGAAGCCAACCTGCTGGTCAAATAAAACCGCCGTGTTCACCGCGTCTTGGCCGATCATGGCGTCAACAACGAGCAGGGTCTCGTCTGGTTGGACTGCCTCTCCCACCGAACGTAACTGATTCATGAGGTCTTCATCGATGGCTAACCGCCCCGCAGTATCGATGATGACGATGTCGTGAAGTTTCAGTTCGGCTTCGCTCTTAGCTCGTCGGGCAACATCCACCGGATCGCCGATGCCGTTACCCGGTTCTGGTGCGAAGACCGGAACCTGAACTCGCTCGCCCACAATCTGTAACTGGTCCACAGCATTCGGACGTTGGAGGTCCGCCGCGACCAGCAAAGGCTGATGACCCTGGGATTTGAGATGACCCGCGAGCTTCCCCGCAAGTGTCGTCTTTCCTGCGCCCTGGAGCCCTGCCAGCAGGATGATCGTTGGAGGATTTTTTGCGAACCGCAAGCGACGAGTGTCACCGCCGAGGATCGCAATCAGTTCCTCATTGACGATCTTGACGATCTGTTGCGCTGGATTGAGCGCCTCTGAGACCTCACTTCCGAGTGCCCGCTCTTTTACGCGGGCGCAAAAGGCACGAACCACTGGCAAAGCGACATCTGCATCGAGCAGTGCCATACGAATTTCACGGACGGTGTTGTCGATATCTTGCTCAGAGAGCCGACCTTTTCCTCGGAGCCCTTTGAAAGTATTGGTCAATCGATCGGACAGAGACGCGAACACTGTTTTCTCGAGCTCCCCTCAAAATGTCACCCGAAGTCCACCGACGGCTCGGGATGATAATGACAACAGACTCCCAGACTATCCTGCCGAAGAACTCAACCGGAGGTGTCGCCCACTACGTACCGTAACTGCTGGCAAACTTTGTCTGCCTCATCTTGGGTCAGTGGTTCACCCACGCTGTTCCGTAAGTAGAAAACATCGATCACATTGGATCCGATCGAATCGGCTCGCGCCGCCGTTACATCGAACCCGCACTCCGCGATCGCGGTGGCCAACCCGAAGAGAGCCGCCGGGCGATCATCGGTCCTCACCTCTATTACCGTCGCGTCTCTGGAGGCATTAGCGATCAGCTCCACCCGAGGTTCGAGCACCAGCGCTTTCGGAGCATCGTAGTAGGAGTCGCGCCGCGCCAACCTTTCTGACAGATCTAACGATCCAGTTAAGGCACGCCGCAAGTCCTCCCGCAGTCGGATTGGATCGGGCTGATCACCAAACGCTTGGTGGACGGTCCATTCAGACATCGCCATAGCCGAATAACCAAATGCGCGAGCACCACGCACATCAAGACGGTTTATCGCCAAGACTCCCGCCACGGAAGCCAGTAGGCCCACTCGATCCGGTGCTGCGACAGTCACCGTCAGCATCTCACCGGGCGCATCATCTTCAATGAGGATGTCGGGCACACCAAGTTCAGCCAGCGCTCGCTGTTCCGGACGAATCTCGAGATCAGGTTCCGGCGGTTCCCCCTGTAGGGCTCCGCGAACCCGAGCGACCAAATCCTTAATCAGGGCCGCACGCCAACTACTCCAGGCAGTGGGGCCGGCTGCCTTCGCATCGGCCTCAGTTAAGGCCTCGAGGAGATTCAACATCTCCAGATCCTGGACCGCCTCGGCAACTACATCGATTGTGGCTGGATCGTCTGGATCTCTTCGAGTAGCCATTTCGGGTAGAAGCAGGTGATATTGCACCAGCCCAATCAATTTCCTAGTATCAGCCTGCTCGAACCCCAGGTGAGGACCAATGCTTTTCATAAGTTCGACACCGACGGCCGTGTGATCTTGACCCGGCCGAGCCTTGCCAATGTCGTGAAAAAGTGCCCCGACGAGCAATAGGTCGGGTCGGTGGACTTGGCGTTGAAGCTTAGACGCCTGGATAGCCGTTTCTACCTGGTGCCGATCAACCGTATATATGTGGATGGGATTGCGTTGTGGCGCACTTCGTATATGACTCCACTCGGGCAATAACCCGGCGATGATCCCAGCCTGATCCAATGCTTCCCATACTGGGAGCATGGCCCGACCCGAACCGAGCAGAGAGACAAAGGAATCTCGAACTGAGCGGGGCCAGGGCACCGGCATTGGTGCGGACTCACTTGCCAACCGTTGCACCGCATGGGGTGCTAACCAAACTCCGTTCTGCGCTGCTGCTGCCGCTGCGCGAACCACTAAACCCGAATCACGTTCGGGTTTAGCCCCTTCCGCAAGTACCGCCTCCCCTTCCTGGAGAACCACCCCGTCAGCCAACGGCACTCGATTCTTTCGACCCGCAAGGCGTCGGAACGGCCTCCTCGGCGATCGTTTGGTTGTGCGACCTACCAAGTACCAGGTGCTATCGGAGGCATGAGCCACCGAGCGTCCCGCGGCAGAAATATCGCGCATCAGCGTCTCGGAATCGGCGTATCCCAGAGCCAGGGCCACCGCATCCTGCTCTTGCATGAGGAGCCGGTCTCCACTGCGACCACTTCGCGTATGCAAGGCGTCACGCGCATTAAGGAAAAGCTCTGCAGCGGCATCAACATTCCCATGTGGCATATCGGTGATCCACGATGCAGTCAGGGCACGCAACACCGTTATATCTCTTAGCCCGCCGTAGCACTCCTTTAGATCCGGCTCGAGAAGGTGAGCTACTTCCCCACCACGCTCACGACGCTTATCGACGCTGGCTCGTAGCTCGTCGACTCGCTTGGGGGCAAACGCCCGCCAGTCAGATCGAACGGAACTGGACAGCTGCTCAAAGAGAAATTCATCACCTGCAACGCATCGGGCGTCAAGTAACCCCAATATGACCTTTAGATCCTGTGTTGCCAAACGTCGTGCCTCGGACAACGTCCGGACTGAGTGGTCCAATTTCTGTCGTGAGTCCCAGATGGGATACCAAATGTCGTCTGGGACAGCTCCCGGCGCAACATCATGGAGAAGCAGTAGATCCAAGTCGCTACCGGGCGCGAGCTCACCACGTCCATAGCCGCCTACGGCAATGAGTGCCATACCTTCCATGGGCGCCTGGGCCAGTCGGTAGATCTCCTGAAGCCATTCGTCGGTGAGCGAGACCAACGCACGGCGCCGCCCCGGACCAGGTGGTCCGGGGCGGCTTAATAGTTCCGAACGAGCCGCCGAGAAAGAAGCGGTCGCATCCTTCGCATCGGCAGAGCCGGCGATCATGAGACCATCTCCTTCCCCAGCAACCCGCATCGGTTCCTCCTATCAGAGCGCGTCAGGACCGCGCTCACCAGTGCGAACTCGGACCACCGTGTCGACCGGTACGGTCCACACTTTCCCGTCGCCAATCCGACCCGTTTGGGCCGTCTTGACGATAACGTCCACAACGGACTGGGCGTCATCTTCGTCTACAAGGATCTCTACCTTGATCTTTGGCACCAGGTCGACGGTGTATTCCGCTCCCCGGTAGACCTCGGTATGACCCTTCTGACGACCATACCCACTGGCCTCGCTGACAGTCAGACCATGGATGCCGTAAGCCTCCAGCGCCGACTTCACCTCATCCAGTTTGAATGGCTTGATTACTGCGGTAACTAACCTCATGCGTTTACTCCTTCTGCATCCTGAGCTTCCGCTCTTAGAGCGGCGCGTTCGCTGGTACCGACG
This sequence comes from Micrococcales bacterium, assembly GCA_002699445.1. GTDB lineage: Bacteria > Actinomycetota > Actinomycetes > S36-B12. Next base: position 5,282 of record PAAU01000006.1, read on the forward strand.
AACTTACCGCCGCCACCGGTTTCACCGAACTCGTAGGCAGTCTCTGCGTGCTCAGTGAGGTCCACGCCGGTGATCTCTGAATCCTCGTCAACTCTGAATCCAATAACGAGATCCAGCACCTTGGCGATTATCAAGGTCACGATAAAGGCGAAGGCCATGACCGCAACGGCTGCGATGGCCTGGCTGACCAACTGCTCAGTGCCGCCACCGAAGAACAATCCGTTGACTCCAGCTGGAGCCGCCTCAGTAGCCAGGAAGCCGATCAGCAACGTGCCGACTAGACCGCCGATAAGGTGGATGCCGACCACGTCGAGTGAATCGTCATAACCCAACTTGAACTTCAGCGGTACGAACAAGGCACAAGCGACACCGGCGATAACACCCAGAATCAGGGCGCCAACCGGGCTCACCGAGGAACACGCTGGTGTGATGGCAACAAGACCGGCTACCACACCTGACGCGGCACCAAGGCTCGTCGCGTGCCCATCGCGAAGTTTCTCTACGAGTAACCATGCGAGTGCAGCAGCGCAGGTGGCACCAATGGTGTTCACGAAGACGACGGCAGCAGTGTTGTCAGCGGCAAGCGCTGATCCAGCGTTAAAGCCGAACCAACCGAACCACAGGAGGCCAGCACCCAACATAACCAGAGTCAAGTTGTGTGGCTTCATCGGATTCTTTGGCCAACCCAAACGCTTGCCAAGAACCAGTGCGACCGCTAGTGCAGCGGCACCAGCATTGATATGTACGGCGGTACCACCTGCGAAGTCGATCGCAGGCACGCCGTTTAGCGGGCCCATTCCTTCGAAGATCCAGCCGCCTTCTCCCCAAACCCAGTGAGCAACCGGGAAGTAAACAATCGTCGCCCAGATACCAGCGAAAACCATCCAGGTCGCGAACTTGGCCCGGTCAGCAATGGCTCCTGCAACAAGAGCCACGGTGATGGCCGCGAACATAGCCTGGAAACCAACAAAGGCCATGGCCGGGAAAGTCGCTTCGGGGTCGTCAGTCATCAAGCCTGAAAGACCAAAGTATTCTGCGGGGTCTCCTAGTAGACCACTGCCTACGTCAGTACCAAAGGCCACTGAGTAGCCATAAAGGATCCAGAGAACCCCCACTAGGAACAATGACCCGAAGACCATCATGATCATGTTCAGCACACTCTTGGAACGAGTCATGCCGCCGTAGAAAAGGGCGAGGCCCGGCAGCATGATTAGCACCAGAGCGGCGCTGACGAGAATCCAGGCGGTGTCACCTGTGTTCAACAGCGATTCCTCCATCGCTAACTCCTTCTGTCAACTCCAAGGCCTTTCCCTGGAGGATGTAGCGATAGTGAACCTGCAGTGTTTCGTCAGATGACTGCCAGAGTTTCGTTTTCGTGACGTATTCACGAGTTGTGTTACGAGTGTGTTTCCAAAACCCAGAGAATCCGCTATTCGGGACTAACCGTCGATGATGGCGTCCACAAAGGTTTCGGGTTCAAATACTGCGAGGTCGTCCGGACCCTCACCCAGGCCGACCAGTTTTACCGGCACGCCCAGCTCCCGCTGCACTGAGACCACAATGCCGCCCTTTGCCGTGCCGTCCAGTTTGGTCAACACGATGCCAGTGATATCGACTACTTCAGCGAAAACTCGCGCCTGAGTCATCCCGTTCTGACCAGTGGTAGCGTCCAGCACCAGCAGTACTTCGGTCACTGGCGCCTGCTTCTCGATGACTCGCTTCACCTTGCCTAGTTCATCCATAAGGCCCACCTTGGTGTGCAGTCTGCCCGCGGTGTCGACTACCACGGTGTCGCACTCTCCTTCGATACCCGCAGCCACTGAATCGAAAGCTACGGAAGCAGGATCCGACCCCTCAGGCCCGCGTACTACTGGCACGCCTACGCGGTCGCCCCAAGTCTGTAACTGTTCGCTCGCGGCGGCTCGAAAGGTATCTGCAGCACCCAGCACTACATCTTTGTCCTCGGCAACCAAAAGCCGTGCGAGCTTGCCAGTAGTAGTGGTTTTCCCGGTTCCGTTCACTCCCACGACCAAGACCACGCCCGGGTCTCTTCCGTTTCGGAGGACATCGAGGTCACGGTCCATATCTGGATTGACAGAGGTCAATAACTCTTCTCGTAGGATCTGACGCATACGCTCGGGATCCGAAACCCCCTCAACTTTTACCCTAGTTCGCAATCGTTCAACGAGTTCGGTTGTTCCGGGTACGCCTAGGTCGGCCAAGAGCAGCGTGTCTTCAATCTCCTCCCAGGTCTCATCGTCCAACTTGTCGCGGGACAATAGGGAAAGCAGCCCACGTCCAATTGCAGTGTTGGATCGGGCCAGTCGAGCGCGCAGTCTGGCGAGTCGCCCGGCCGCAGGTTCGGGGACCTCTATTTCCGGGAGAACCTCAATCGGTGGCTCTAGCACAGTGGTGCCGACTGAGTCGCCTAAATGGACGTCCTCTACATCTCGCCGCGGCGTATCCCGAGGCTCTGAGGCGTCGTCATTGACACCCGGGAGCAGATCGGGCGAGGTATCTTGGGAGGCTTGCCGATCTGTGCCGCGGCGGCCCCGCACGGCCACCAGACCGACAACGACGAGAATAAGCAGGACAGCGACAGCGCCGATCAAGATTTCCACGACCCGATTGTCCCCCATCACCCCGGGCAACGTCGAGGGGAGTCCACGCCCAATGATCTCAGTCGGTCACCTTTCGCAAGGTCGCGCGTTAAGCGGAGACGGCGTCGCGAAGTCGCTGCGAAATAACGGCGCTAACACCATCTCCTCGCATGGATACTCCATACAGGGCATCCGCAGATTCCATCGTCCGCTTCTGATGCGTAATCACGATAAGTTGGCTGTTCTGTCTCAGCTCCTCAATGACCTCGAGCAATCTGCCCAGATTCGTGTCGTCGAGTGCGGCCTCAACTTCATCCAGAACATAGAACGGGCTGGGTCGAGCCCGGAAAAGCGCTACCAGGAAAGCCACTGCAGTGAGTGAACGCTCGCCGCCGGAAAGCAATGAGAGCCGCTTGACCTTTTTGCCAGGGGGACGAGCTTCTACTTCTACCCCGGTCGTCAAGATGTTGTCTGGATCAGTCAAGATCAGCTTGCCTGCACCACCAGGAAACAATCGTGAAAAGACTTGTTCGAATTCGACAGCAGTATCCGCGAACGCTTCCGCGAAGACCTGTTCCATTCGATCGTTTACTTCCTGAATGATTCCGATCAAATCCTGTTTGGAATTCTTCAAATCATCCAGTTGAGCCGAGAGGAACTTATGCCGTTCCGCCATGGCGGAGAATTCCTCTAAGGCGAGCGGATTCACCTTGCCCAGCAGGGAAAGGGCACGCTCAGCGGAGCGCAGCCTTCGTTCTTGCTCGCCACGTTCATAGGGGTACGGTTCGGGGTCTGGACCGCCGTCTTCCTCGTCTCCAGGAGCTCGGGGGCTGGGGGGAACCATGACCTCCGGTCCATACTCAGCCACAAGAGCCTCGGGTTCGATACCAAAGTCCTCCATAGCTTTTTCCTGCAGCTGCTCAATCTTGAGCCGCTGCTCGGTCCTCACCATTTCGTCACGGTGAACAGAGTTGGTTAGATCGTCTAACTCCTGGGTAAGTGTCTTGATCTGGCTTCGTAACCCGCCTAATCGCTGATCCCGATCAGTCCGTTGCTGTTCCAGGTAATTGCGTAGCTGCTCGGCCGCCTGCGCAAGTCGCCCCGAGTTGTCCAATGCAACCTCCGCGACTACACGGACTGCCGTAGCAATCTCGCGCTGTCGCTCTTGCCGAGCGCGGGCGCGCTCCTGCTCCTCTTGGGCTTGCCGCTCCCTGGTCGCCGCCGCCATCAGTTCGGCGGCACGATTTGCCAGTGCTACTGCTCGCTCTTCCTCAGTTCGCAGAGCCAGTCGTACTTCCATCTCGCGGTCTTGAGCAGTTCGAACGACTTCGCCAAGCTGTTCTCGCTGATCGGTAACCACTGGCTCTTGGTCGACTTCCTCCTGGGCTCGGCTCAGTGCCTGTTCCGCATCAGCGACTACCTGCTCGTCAGCAGTGAGGGCGGTCTGTGCGGCTTTTCGGTCCTCCGACAGGCGACTCCCTTCGCCTCGGGCCGAACGTACAGCGGACCCTAACGAACCCAGTTTGTCAGCTGCAGCGGCCATGGCCGCATCGGACTCATGCAAGGCTTTTAGCGCTTCGGCGAGTTGATGAGAGCTGCTATCCAAGCCCTCCCTTGCCGGCTCTAGAGCAAATCGGATCCGTTCCGACTCAGCGCTGATCTCCTGCAACTCAGACTCTGCTGCCTCTACTTGGGCAGAGAGCTCTAACGCACTAGCCTCTTTGTCATCCCAGGTCACCAAACCAGAAAGACTTAGGACGTGCCCTTGCCGAGTGACCGCTCGATGCGCACCACCAGCGACAAGATCGGATGCCTCGGCCAGGTCGTTGGCGAGGACACTGCCACTCAAAGCCGCGGAAAGAGGAGCCGCCAGATTGGCATCGCATTCGATCGCGGTAAACACCGGGCGGCCCGGGCACTGAAGCTTCTCTGGCGCTGGGACCGCAGCGACGAGGAGCCGCAGCGAATGGCTCGGATTTTCGTTGTGCAGCTTTAGCGCATCTTCCAGAGAGTCGACCAGGGCAGCGTCAACCAGGTCCGTTAAGGCACTGGTAACGGCCAGTTCCCAGCCAGTTTCGATATGCATCTGCTCGCGGACCAGGCCTTGCACTAAGGGACTAGCGAGTACGTCCTCGTCGAGTCCACCTCGACTCCGAACGGCGCCCTGCAGCGCGTCCAATCTCGCGCGCGCAGTTTCGCGACTGCTGGCCAAGCGTCTCTCGCGCTCAGTGAGTCGATCGACCTCGGCAGCGGCTTCCTCCTGTTGCTGTCGGCAGACCTCATACTGACTGTCTAGATCGGCCTCCCCGCTATCAAGACCCGAAACCTCGCGCTCTAACTCCGTGAATCGAGCCGTTGCCTCTTTTTCTCGACCCTCAGCATCTGCTAGGACAGTCCCTAAGCGTGCTATCTCGACTTCGCGAGCCTCAACCCGACTCCGCGCAGTAGCGATCCGGCCCTGCAACCTGACCAAACGCTCTCGTCGCTCGGCAATAGACCGATTCCCGTCCTCAACTCGACGCTCTTCTTCGGCAAGACTGGCGCCCGCGGCCGCCCGGGCCGCCTTTGCGGCCGTCAGCTCTGCGGAGCGCTCTCGTACGCCAGCGGCCAATCCGTCATGCTCCTGCTGAAGTTGGTGAGCTTGTGCTTCTAGTTGCCTCGGATCGGTGTGGGGCGCAGCAGTGGCCTTCGACTCTTGCGCTGCGCGCAAGCGTTCCCGCGAAACTGATACCACCGCACGGAACCGTTCGTGCAACCCTGATAGGCGAAACCACGCCTCCTGATGCTTAGTCAACTCGGGCGCCGCTCTTTCCGCGGCTGCAATCAACTCGGCTTCGGTCGCCTCGGCACTCAATAATTGTGATTCGGCTGCCTGACGTTGTTCTCGCAAGGCCTGCTCATCCGCTTGCTCCTGAGCTAACGAACTGGTCATAGCGCTGTAGTCATCAGCCAACAGACGTAAGCGTGCGTCGCGTACGTCAGATTGAATAACGACAGCTCGTCTAGCGACTTCGGCTTGCCGACCGAGTGGCTTGAGTTGGCGTCTGAGCTCTGTCAAAAGATCCGATAGGCGAGACATCTTGTCGTCCAAGGAATCCAGTTTGCGCTCAGTCTTTTCTTTGCGCTTGCGATGTTTGAGGACTCCGGCCGCTTCTTCGATGAAGCCCCGACGATCATCAGCAGTGGCGTGCAGGATGGAGTCCAGCTGCCCCTGACCGACGATCACGTGCATTTCGCGGCCGATTCCCGAGTCTGAAAGGAGCTCCTGGACGTCCAGCAAGCGGCATGGACTGCCATTGATGGAATATTCCGAGCCGCCAGAACGGAACATAATGCGGGAGATAGTGACTTCGGTGTAGTCGATCGGCAATGCGCCATCAGTATTGTCAATGGTCAAACTAACTTCAGCTCGGCCCAGTGGCGCCCGATTGCTGGTGCCCGCAAAGATCACATCTTCCATCTTGCCGCCGCGCAGACTCTTGACGCCTTGTTCGCCCATGACCCACGACAATGCGTCAACAACGTTGGATTTACCTGAGCCATTCGGGCCGACCACGACCGTTACTCCAGGCTCGAAAGTTAACGTTGTAGGTGATGCGAAGGACTTGAAGCCCTTCAACGTAATGCTCTTCAGGTGCACGCCGACTCCTCGTGGTCACTGAACGACCGATTTAGGGAAAGCCTGAGAAGACTAACCCGACATGAAGCCCAGAAACAGAAGCGGCACGCGGGGCCGAGATATCAAACGGTTGCTGGGACCCAGTCTTCATCCAGAGCCACGTTGGGCAGCGGGTCCAGTGGAAGCTCGCGATCTAATTCCAACTGTTCCACGAGTCGTTCCAAATCTTTGACCCGAGTCCGAAGCCGGGCGATCTCTGCAACCAGTCGCTGATCGGTGGTCGCAAGATGGCCATACAGCGCCTTCGCCACGTGGTCTCCCTTCCTCACCATCGGAGTGCGCCTGTAAGTTCCCGCCCCGGCGTCAACTGTCCGATGTAACCCTATTGTGCCACTTCGTCACGAACCTGAAAAGCCTCATGCTCAAACGGCGGAGGCTGACAGCTCGGGCAGCGATGTGACGAACGATTAGTGAATTTCTCCCTCACAATCGCCTGCCCACAGCGCCGACAGGGAAGGCCCTCTCGGCCGTAAGCATCCAGAGAACGATCAAACCAACCTGATTCGCCATTGACGGAGACGTAGAGCGGGTCAAACGAGGTCCCACCCGCCTCGAGAGCGGCAGTCATAACGGAAGTCGCTTCCTCCAGGACTTGGGTACAACCTTCAAGTGCTAGAACTCGTCCCGAAGTGTCTGGATGTATTCCCGCACGCCACAGTGCTTCATCGGCGTAAATGTTGCCCACACCCGAAACGAGATGCTGCGACAAAAGCAGCCGCTTAATGCCCGAATTAGAGCGAGCCATAGCCAAGGCGACCTGATCACGTCGATATGCCGGATCAAATGGGTCTAAGGCTATGTGTCTGACCGGTTCCGGAACTTCAACACCGTCCCAATCCACGGCCAACAACCAACCGAATGTGCGCTGGTCCCGGAACACTAAGGTTCGTCCATCGGCCAGACGAAAGGTCGCGCGAGCGTGTCGATCCACAACCCGCTGTTTAGTACTTAGCCGAAACTGGCCACTCATTCCTAGGTGCGCAACTAGGGCAAAGTCTGGCTGGTCATCGAAAGCCAGTTCTAGCCAAAGAAATTTTCCTCGCCGATGGATATTCGATATTTCTGTGCCAGTCACGCAGTTCATAAAATCTTGCCGGCCCGCATCGTGTCGTCGAATAACTCGCGAATGCCTGATCCGAGCAGATTCGATCTGGGCACCCAGTACAGATTCGGACAAGCCCCTACGCACCGTCTCGACCTCGGGTAGCTCGGGCATCGTTAAACCCCGACTTCTGGACCACCGAGGTCTTGATAAGTCTGCCGGGCCGCGTTCTGCTCAGCGATCTTCTTACTACTGCCGGTGCCAATGCCGTAGTTAGCGCTTTGTAACCGAACAATCGCCGTGAAGGTCTTATCGTGGTCGGGTCCGGCAGCTGACATCTGATATTCCGGAGCCCCTAAACCTAAGCGTGCGCTCAACTCTTGCAGCGATGTCTTCCAATCAAGTCCAGCCCCGAGACTCGCAGTAGCGGCCAGTTTTGATGCGGTAAGCCGCAAGATTACCGATGTTGCCTCGACCATCCCTCGAGAGATGTAAATGGCTCCCATAATCGCTTCCATCGTGTCCGCAAGAATGGACTTCTTTTCCCGTCCGCCGGTCGCGTCCTCGCCCTTGCCCAACAGGATGAACTCTCCCAAGCCAAGGCTGCGGGCGACATCCGCCAAAGCAACCGAGTTAACGACACCGGCTCGCATCTTTGCGAGTTGTCCTTCGGCGGCATCGGGATATCGATGAAAAAGTTCG
>PAAU01000007.1 GCA_002699445.1 Micrococcales bacterium
ATCGACGATTCGTGACTGAATGCGGATTTTGATGAGGTTTAAGACGCCATCTTGGTTATGGATTACCAGAAGTGGAAAGGCGATAACAAGAGAGGGTTGGCGGCCTCGGTTGTAGTGGATAAAAAAGTTAAGAAAGTAAAAGTAGAATATAAGTAGAGCACCGAAGTGCGTGAATGCTAGTTCTGGTGGAGTTGCTCGTTCAGTCCACCCCAAGAACCAGTGCGAGATAGGGCCTCGAGCGCCCCCGTTTGAGAATTGCGTCGGAAAAGCAAATCGGGTACTCCGGATAGGTCTCGGGCCCGCATCACCGCGCCGTCGGGTGTGCTTATCTTCGCGCCGGCTGTAACGTAGCAACCTGCTTCGATGATGCTGTTGTCTCCCAGCGAGATACCGCAACCAGCATTAGCGCCGATCAGGCTGCCGGAACCGATATTAATGACTTCGGTGCCGCCCCCCGACAGCGTCCCCATGATGGATGCACCACCCCCGATATCGCTGCCGTCTCCCACGAGAACACCAGCTGATATTCGGCCTTCCACCATCGAGGTCCCCAAAGTCCCAGCGTTAAAGTTGACGAAGCCCTCGTGCATGACCGTCGTCCCTTCCGCAAGGTGGGCACCTAACCGCACTCGATCCGCGTCACCGATTCTGACCCCGCTTGGCACCACATAGTCGACCATGCGGGGAAACTTGTCGACGGAGATGACAGTCAGCGCCGTTCCATGCGCACGAGCTCGAATTCTGGCTTTGGGTAGCTGACCGAGTCCTACCGGACCGAGGTTAGTCCACGCAACGTTGGGCAGTAGACCAAAAACTCCGTCGAGATTGATGGAGCGGGGGCGTACCAATCGGTGAGAAAGTAGATGGAGGCGAAGGTAAGCGTCTGCTACAGACTCAGGAGGTTGCTGCAGATCAGCGATCTCGGTCTGCACTGTTTTGACTACTACGTCGCGAATGTCATCGCTGTTGATGCCGCTGGCTATGTCGGCGACATCCTCAGGAGCGGTTCCCAGCGCGGGCGCTGGGTACCAAACATCCAGAATCTGATCTCCCGAGAGGGTCGCTAGCCCGATTGCGGCGGCGGGTCCGGAGGCTGGTGCATAAGGGGATTCGCTCACCTCGCTACCGTACCTGTGTGACCAATGATCAGATAAGGCGGTTAGCTCTGGATGACGATGTCATCTCGCTGACCAGTGCTTTAGTGGATATCCCTAGTGAATCAGGCGAGGAGCAGGTCATAGCTGACGCGGTCCAGTCAGCGCTGGATCCGCTGCCACATCTTGCGGTTGAACGGGTTGGGAACAACATCGTGGCGCGGACGATGTACGGGAAGGCCGATCGAGTCGTTATCGGGGGGCATCTCGATACTGTGCCAGCAGCTGGAAATCTTCCGTGTCGTCGTGAGGGTGGGTTCCTGCACGGATTAGGGACCTGCGATATGAAGGGCGGCGTTGCGGTGGCCTTGCGGTTGGCTGCAACTGTCCGCGAATCAAGCCGAGATATAACGTACTTATTCTATGAATGCGAAGAGGTCACTGCGGAACGGAACGGTTTACTAAGATTGTCCCGCGACCACCCGGACTTATTGGCAGGTGATTTCGCGATTTTGATGGAACCCTCTAATGCTCGCGTCGAGGCCGGTTGTCAAGGTACTCTGCGCGCGGAGATAGCGATCTCAGGAGTGCGATCACATAGCGCTAGGTCTTGGATGGGCGAAAATGCCGTTCACCAGGCTGTGGAGGTGCTTGATCGGTTGCGTAGTTATGAGCCCCGCCGCGTGATGGTAGACGGTCTGGAATACCGCGAGGGTCTGAACGCAGTGGGGATCAGCGGCGGCATCGCGGGGAACGTAATCCCAGACGAATGCGTGGTGATAGTGAACTATCGGTTCGCTCCCACCCTGACCGTTGACGAAGCCACAGAGCACGTAACTGAAGTTTTTGCTGGCTTCCCGGTGGAAATAGTTGATCAGGCACCGGGTGCGCTCCCAGGTCTGCAGTTGGCAGCGGCACGTGACTTTGTGACTGCGGTAGGCGGCGAGCCACACCCAAAGTTCGGTTGGACTGATGTTGCTAGATTTACGGAACTAGGCATTCCTGCCGTCAACTACGGGCCGGGGGACCCGGCGGTTGCTCACGCGACCGATGAGAGAGTTTCAGAGGCCGATCTCCTGGCATGCGAAGTGAAGTTGCGGCGCTGGTTGATGGGTTAAGGCCACGCCTCCTCACCAAACAAGGCCGTCTTCGGGACCTTCACGCTCTCCACCGTTGTTGCGCTCTTGATCTGCGGTCACGATGGCCGCCACCGCCTGCTCAGGCGAGTCCGTGACCCGGACAAGGTTGAGATCTTCAGGGCTTATAGTTCCCGCGTCGACCATTTCGCTCGCTGCCCATTCGAGTAGGCCGGACCAGTAGGAACTGCCCAGTAGCACTATGGGGAATTCAGTGATCTTGCCGGTTTGGACGAGAGTAAGTGCTTCGAAGAGTTCGTCGAGGGTTCCGAATCCACCTGGTAAAACAATGAAGCCGTGCGCATATTTTACGAACATCGTCTTACGGGCGAAGAAGTAGCGGAAGTTGATTGCCACATCAAGATATTGGTTCAGGCCCTGCTCGAAAGGTAACTCGATACCCAATCCAACCGATCGGCCGCCACCGTCCAGAGCACCTCGATTGGCGGCTTCCATCAGCCCTGGACCGCCTCCGGTGATGACTGCATAGCCCGACTCGGCAAGTAGCTGACCTACTTCCCGAGCCAACGCGTAGTTCGGGTGCTCGGATGAGGTTCTAGCACTTCCAAAGACGCTGACAGCCGGGCCCAACTCGGCTAATGCTCCAAATCCCTCGACGAACTCCGCTTGAATCCTCAGTACCCGCCATGGATCGGCAGCAATCCAATCGGCCCGAGGCGCTCGGGTATCCAGCAGTCGTTGGTCATAGGTACTGGGACTTAATCGCTGCGGCCGAGCGGAAATTGGTCCTACCTGCCGACGTCCTGGATTGATGGGTGCCACGTCTTTACGCTAGGGACTTGACCGACAATGCGCCAGCAGTTTGTGGGTGTGAGCGGCATACTTAGGGTGACCGTATCGAGGAGGGCCCCACATGACGGTTGTATTTATCGCGTTAGCGGTTCTGGTGATCTTAGGCTTGGTGTTGGTTTTAGCAGGCCGCCTAGATTCGGAAATCACGACATCTGGTCGTCCTGGAGTGCCGCAACTGCCGGATTTGCCCTGGACATCATCGGATCTGCGAAGTATGAAGTTTCGAGTGGGGCTGCGTGGCTATCGGATGGAAGACGTGGACGCCATGATGTCTTTGCTCGCACTGCAACTAGAGAGCCAGGCGCATCCGGAGGAGATTAAGGTTGGCAACGAACTGCGGTCTAGCGATCCGAAAGGGCCTGCAACCAATTTGTCAAGAGACTGACTCCATACCCGGTCGCCCCGCGTCTCGTCTCCGGCCTATCTGACTCAGAGCGAGCCACACCTGCGATGTCGAGGTGTGCCCATTTGGTATTCCCCGCAAAAGGCTTCAAGAACAGCGCTGCGGTAATGGATCCGGCGGATATTGAGGGATCAGTATTGGAGTTGGCAGCATCAGCAATCGGTGTTGCTATACCTGCTGCGTAATGAGGGACAAGTGGCATGCGCCAAACCGGATCGTCCCCGACCTCAGCCGCCTTCTCGAGATCCCGGAGCATTTGATTGTCAGTTCCGTACATAGCTGCGTGATAGCGCCCCAGTCCCACGGTTGCGGAACCGGTGAGTGAGGCAATATCGATCAAGTAGCGGGGATCCAGTCGAGCAGCTGCATAGGCGAGGCAGTCTGCCAGGACTAGACGACCTTCAGCATCAGTATTGAGGATTTCAGTCGTTCGCCCACCGTAGTGTCGAATAACGTCTCCGGGCCGCATCGCAGATCCGCTGGGCATGTTCTCCGCGCAAGCGAGTATCCCTACCACCCGAATCGGTAGACGCAGATCCCTAATCGCGGCCATCGTGCCCATTACGGCCGCGGCTCCAGTCATATCAGTTTTCATCAAGGGCATCGCTGCGGGTGGCTTGAGTGACAAACCACCCGTGTCGAAGGTGATCCCTTTACCGACTAAGACAACCGGTGGGCCGCTGGAGCCGCGATAGTCCATCCGAACCAGGCGAGGGGGAGAAGCGCTGCCAGCGCCAACTGCCGCGAGACCGGCGAACCCTCGACGGGTTATTTCGTCATCGTCCCAAACGCTGACGCGAAGCCCGGAACCGGCCAGTTCGACGGCACGATCGGCTAACCATGCAGGATTCTTGTAGTTACTGGGTGCGTTGGCTAAGTATCGAGCGAGGAGCGTGCGTTGTCCGATGATCTTGCCCCGATCAGCGGTCTTTATAGTGTTTGCTCTCGGCAGTAGAACAACGACTTCTGGTGGCTCTGATTTCACTTCGATTCGCTGAGAACCACGCATTAAGCCGAGAACAAAACTTTGGCTTCGTGTTGCGTTGGCACCGGCCAAGTAAATGTGAATGTGGCGGTGTTGACCGAGCTTGCTGGCTGTTAACGCACCCTGCCGCATGGATCCTGACTCAAAGGGTACATACGTCACTCCTGCTGGGGGGTCCAAAGCCGAATCAGGATCGATGTGCTCCGGATCAGCCATCCCGAGCAATCGGCTGCAATGACGCTGATCAGCAGGTGTAAGACCACCCTCAGCTACAGCGATGAGGAGATGGTCGACTTCCGAGGGACTGCAACTCGCGACTCCGGCTAAGTCAACCGAAAGTGGCGGACCTGACCGCGATGATTCCGCCGACATTCCAGCAGCCCTACTCATAGCGGAGCCCACTGAGCTGGGTGTCAGCCAGCGGTGTCGGACAGTTGTTTGCCGAGATCAGTGGCCTCGTCGACGGTCAACTCGACGACGAGACGACCACCGCCTTCGAGTGGGACGCGCATGATTATGCCGCGCCCTTCTTTGGTGACCTCGAGAGGGCCGTCCCCGGTTCTGGGCTTCATGGCCGCCATGTGAGTCCCTTCGCTAAGGATGCTTCCAGCACCTAGTATTCCCGATTAGCTCTGCGCCCGTGGGCACCTGGTCAGATTTCGACGTGTCTATTCGACAACTGCGAGGAGTAAACCGTCCCCAACTGGCGCCAGTACGGGGGTAAGCCCCTCGTGCCCTCGAATCATGGTGACCAGATCTCGGAGCGCCACGGTCTCCTCATCGCGTTGAGCCGGATCCGCCACTCGATCTCGCCACAAAGCGTTATCGAAGGCGATAATTCCGCCAGAACGCAGCAGCCGGAGTGCTTGCTCGAAGTACAGCGAGTATTCCGACTTGTCGGCATCGATGACCACCATGTCGTAGGCATGATCGGTCAACCGTGGCAGCACCTCTAATGCCCGCCCAGCGATGAGACGGAACCGTCCCGCTGGGATTTCCGCCGCAGTGAGCGTCTCCTTAGCGGCTCGCTGGTTCTCTACCTCAATATCGATGGAAGTGAGCACCCCATCTTCTGCCATTCCATCTAGTAGATAGACGGTGGAGACCCCTGTGCCAGTCCCGATTTCAACCACGTGGCTAGCGTTAACGGAGCGAGCCACGAAACGGAGTAGTGCTCCCGTCCCAGGCGCCACAGGAGCACAACCTAGTTCCGCTGCGCGCTCCCGAGCTCGTAGGAGATATTCTTCTTCCGCAACGTAGTCATTCGCGAACGCGTAACTTTCGGCGCTAGGGGCCGGATTGGTGGCCGGGTCTGTCATCTGTACCTCCGCTTATGCCTAGGGAGCGCGGCGTTGGCGCCACAGTCCTAGCAGACATAGGGTATAACTGGCGGGTCAACGGTCCTGCCCCCGGTCAAGGAGTCAAGGAGGCCTCAATGTCTGACCATGACTCTTGGCCGGATCCAAGTGGTTCGCCTCGGCGTGCCGATGGTTCGGAGATTTTGCCCACTGGCGACGCTCCTGAGCAGCAGGACGTCGATGCAAATGTCGGTTCTGCCGGAGAATCGAGAGGTTTCGACGCTCAAAGCGATGAGCAGTCGTCCAGTGTGGCTGCGGGAGTCCCATCGGATCAGCCACCGTCATATCCCACCGAAATTCTCCCAGGTGAACCTCCACAACCCACTGTGGACCAGTCTGCTGGCTCTACCGCGCCCGGATGGGAAGTGCCGCAAGCCGGAGGGTCGACCTTCGCCGCTCCGGCTGTAGGCAGCGACGCACCAGCGGCCATGCCGCCACCGGGAACAAGCTCCGGCAATGCTTCCGGCTCTGGTGCCGAACCGATGCCTGCCGAGCCCACCCCTGCGCGTAGTGAACCAACAACTACCTGGACAGCCGCTCCTGCGATGGCGACTCCAGATGGAACTAAGACTGGCTCGCCCAACCGTACGATCGCCATCGCGGTGATTGCGGGGCTGATCGCTGGCCTTCTGGGTGGCTTGGCGGCTTTTGGGGTGGCTGATCGAATGCAAGCCTCGGGAAGCGAGCTCACCGGCCCAGTGGAGTTGCCGCAAGCTCAGGCGGACTTGCCTCCGATACAAGAGGGCAGTGTGGCCGCCATCGCCGATGCGGCCTTGCCGACAGTCGTTTCGCTAGCGGTCGAAGGTAGCGGTCAAGCGGCAACTGGATCAGGTTTTGTTATTGGCTCAGACGGCTACCTACTCACGAATAATCACGTCATTGCTGGCGCCGCCAACGGGGGCAAGATCACCGCGGTCTTTCAAGACGGGGAAAGTGTCGAAGCTGAACTGGTGGGCCGGAATGTTTCCTATGATCTGGGGGTCCTCAAGGTCGGACGAACCGGACTAGAGGCCGCACCGCTCGGTAACTCTGACGCCGTGCGGGTAGGAGCTCCCGTCGTCGCCATTGGCTCGCCACTTGGACTGAGCGGCACCGTGACCACCGGAATAATCTCCGCTTTAGAGCGGCCAGTTACCGCTGGAGGTCAAGGCGAGGTGTCTTTCATTTCAGCTCTGCAGACAGATGCGGCGATCAACCCTGGCAACTCGGGTGGCCCGCTGCTGGATGCGTCCGGACGAGTTATCGGGATAAATTCCGCTATCGCCACCGTGGCCAACCAAGAGGAAGCTGGTTCGATTGGACTAGGTTTCTCCATACCCATCAACCAGGCAAAAAGAATTTCGGAAGAGATAATCGAAACGGGGAAGGCCAGCACGCCAATAATCGGAGTTAATCTCGATACGTCTTTTAGTGGTACGGGTGCCAAAGTTGAGACAGTAACGTCGGGCGGTCCATCGGATGGCTCGGGTCTTAAATCTGGTGATGTCATCGTGGGAGTTGATGGAAAGCCCGTCAATGACGCCAACGAACTTGTTGTCGCCATCCGCTCCCGTCAGCCAGGTGACACGGTGACGCTAGAGGTCAAGGGTCAGGGCGACGTGCAGGTCACACTGGGCAGTACCGACGAGTAGTGCTGCAGGGTCCGAACGACGTAGGCTATTGGTGTGTTTAACATCGGGATGGGCGAGATTGCAGTCCTCGCTGTACTAGCCCTGCTGGTGTTTGGTCCGGATCGACTCCCGAAGGCCATCCAAGCAATCACTGCAGGGTTACGGAATTTGCGTTCCTCGGCGTCTGATGCCACAAAGTCACTCCAGGAGGCGGCGGGCATAGATTCAGATACAACTCGTCAGGCGATGGACGATATCGCCCAGTTACACCCCAAACGGTTGATGGGGTCGGTGCTGGATGATGCTGATGACAACTCAGATGGCACCGGAAGAAAGAACGGTTCGGCGACATCGTCCGCTCCCAGTCAAAGTCTGGGTGACTTCGATCCGGATGCTCCCTGATTGGTCTGATTGCGGCTAGCGTCAGGCCATGTCCCAAGCAACTGTTCCTGATGCCCCATCGATGTTGGTGACTGATTCTGGTTGGAATGAACGTAGTCGCGGTCTGAGACGCATGAAAATCGTTGCGACCTCGCTTCTTATTTTTGCCGCGATGGTATTTCTTTTTGCGCGGCGGATGGAATCCACCACTGATGCAGCGATTTGGGGGTACGTGCGGGCTGCAGCTGAGGCAGGAGTTGTTGGTGCCCTTGCCGACTGGTTTGCTGTCACGGCTCTATTTCGCAGACCGTTAGGACTGCCCATTCCTCACACTGCTCTTATCCCGAACAAAAAGGATCAGTTGGGAGAGAGCCTGGGTTCTTTCGTTCACGGGAACTTTCTCTCTGAAGAAAATGTTCACGAGAAAATATTGAGCGCGACGCCATCGCAACATATCGCCGCATACTTGGCCCAGTCGGAGAATCGTGATCGTTTGGTGGCTGAGGGAGCTGAGCTTGGTAAGGCGCTTGTCCAGGGAATCGATGATCAGCAAGCACAGTCATTGGTCCGTAACGCGATATTCGATCAGCTCACCACCACTGCCTGGGGTCCACCGGCCGGACGGCTACTAGCGGCGGCTCTCGAGCAAGACGAGCACCATGGCGTGATCGAAGGACTGCTCACCGCACTACATCGATGGCTCCTCGAACACCGAGATCGTGTTGCCGGCGCGATCGCTGATCGCGGCCCCCTGTCCCAGGATGGGCCGTTTCGTTGGGTGCATGAACAGGTCGGGTTAAAGGGCGCCGACATGTTGGCGCAATGGGTTCATCAGATGCGCGAGAATCCGGATGATCCTGCGCGTCGACAACTTGACGCTGCATTGCTCCGGCTGGCAGAGGACATGCAGCATGATCCGGTTGTGGTCGAGCGGGTTGAGGGTTGGAAAGCGGCGGTTCTTCGTCATCCAGAAACTCAACGAACCGTGAGCGCGGCGTGGCCAGCGATGAAGGAGCTGCTACTCGGAGCGTTGTCGAATCCAGATTCGGACTTGCGGGAACGGGCTGGCCGGTATCTAGCTGACTTGGCGGATCGTCTGGAACACGACGATGAGTTTGCACGGCAGGTGGATAATCGCATTGCTGACGGCGCGGGCTATTTGGTGAGCCGATACGGCGAATCCGCCGTTCAACTAATTTCGGAGACGGTACAGCGGTGGGATGGCAATCAGGCCGCTGATCGAATCGAAAATGCGGTTGGCCGCGACCTGCAGTTCATCAGAATCAACGGAACGGTGGTGGGCGCGTTGGCTGGCCTAGCCATCTACTCCATATCGGAGCTCATTATCTAGTGTCGGTGACCATCATGTGACTTGGGTATACGGCATACTGGCCGAATGATTCGACGCACTCTGTCCGTTGTCGGTATTGGTCTAGCTGCTGGGCTCTTGGTTGTTGGCTGTTCCACCAGTACTTCTAGTCCACAGCAAGCTCCAAGTACGCCTACCGAGCAGAGCCCAACGTCCGAGCCCAGTCCGACATTTGAGCCGAGTCCCTCGCAGAGCCAGTCAGTGAGCCCGACTCCGACTACGAGCGCCTCACCAACTGGAGAGATCACGAATCCCGTGTTGCCACCTATTGAAATAGACGGGGCGGCTAAGGAGAGCGTCTCTGTCGGCCAGACTCTTAATGTCATCACCAAGAACGTCAACAAGGTCTCCACTGACAACACGGCTGTACTAAGAGTTTCCCAGCCGTCGGATGACGGTTCCGCTCAGTTCAATGCTGGGGCTGAAGTGATCGGTGCCGGTAGCGCCGTCCTTACAGTGACAGTGAAGGGTGGGGACAACTACCAGGTGCAGGTTACTGCCAAAAAGTAGGTTGTTGGTATCGGTTAATTACAGCAGCCACCACCGCAGCAGCCGCCACTAGGCGGCGGTGCTGAGGCGGTGCCGATGGTACCGGAGATGCCAAGTATCTTGACCGTGTCGTCATGCCCTTGCGGACAGGAGGCCGGGGAGTCGGCTTGTGCCATCGGTCGGTTGACATCAAAGCTAGACCCACACGCGCGGCAGCGGAACTGATAAAGAGGCATACATTGAGGGTAGGCGACCAGCGCTAATCTGCGTAGTCACTCGCGGATCGTCGAGGTGCTCGAGTCTTATGCGACGTCGATCAGATCAATGATGAAAATCAGAGTTTTTCCCGCGAGCCGATGAAACCCGGCTTCGCCGTACGCCAGTGCCGGCGGAATCACGAGTTCGCGGCGGCCACCGACTCGCATGCCGGGAATCCCTTCTTGCCATCCTTGTATGAGGCCCTGGAGCGGGAAAGAAATTGATTCGCCACGACTCCAAGACGAATCGAATTCTTCTCCGGAGTCGAACTCGACGCCTACGTAGTGAACCTCGACCGTCGCACCAGCGACCGCCTCCTGTCCATCGCCAACGGTGATATCGCGAATAACAAGTTCCGCGGGTGCTGCGCCTTCGGGCATATCGATCTCGGGTTTTTCCATGACTGCAGCCTAGGTGTCCAAGCCTATTGGCAATCCGGTGGGTGGAAATTAGTGAGTATCTTTATCTCGCTACGGTTTGTCAGCGCGAGGCTTAGGGTCGTCTCCGCTACCGTCATAGCCATGATCGATATCACTTACCCGCCGATCATCATGAGCGCCTACGGAATGTTTAAGGCGCTAGGACTCAAGTTCATGATTGAAGGCGCAGACAATATGCCCCGAAAGGGCGGAGTGGTGCTCGCGAGTAACCACGTTTCTTACCTTGATTTTATTTTCTGCGGTTATTCCACCCGAAGTAGCAATCGACTCGTGCGTTTTATGGCTAAAGAGTCCGTTTTTGATAACCGTATTAGTGGGCCGCTAATGAGATCTATGCACCACATTCCGGTGGATAGGGCGGCTGGTGCGAAATCTTTAGATAATGCGGTGGACTGGTTGCGACAGGGTGAAGTAGTTGGAGTTTTTCCGGAAGCAACTATTAGTCAATCGTTCGAGTTGAAGGACTTCAAGACGGGAGCGGTGCGAATGGCCGTTGAGGCCGAAGTGCCAATCGTTCCCATGATTACCTTTGGCGGGCAACGGTTGTGGACTAAAGGTCGTAAACGAGACCTTGAACGCAATGCGACGCTTGCATTGACCCTTGGAGAGCCGTTCACGGTCTCCAAGAGCAAATCGGCAGAAGAGGCTACGGCAGATCTGAAAGCCCAGATGCAGGTACTTTATGACGACACCATTGAACGTTACCCGGCACCACCCGCTGGAACGTGGTGGTGGCCCGCTCGTTTCGGTGGGGGAGCGCCCACTCTTGCGGAGATATCAGCCCGAGATGCAGCGGAGCGAGCCAAGCGAGAAGGACACGGTGAAGGAAGCTGAGTACTTGAGCGGTTTATCGCTCAAGTGAGCATTCCACCCCAAGGGCCCCAGCCGACGTCGCCGATGAGCTTAGCAGCGGCCTTTACATTCCATCGGGGACGCAATGCCGAGCTGTCGGGAGTCCCGCCAGCGTATTGCAGCGTCCCTCCGTCGTTTAGTTGGAACAGTCCCCAATCATTTGTGCCGTTGGTGTTCTTGTCGTTGACGACATTGGGAAGTAACCGGCTTTCACGCCAGGAGATACGTAGGGCCGAGTCGGCTGCCGCAGATCCGAGCCGCTTCCGGAAAACCCTCTTAATGTAGAGCGCTGAAACGATCTGAACTTCGAGAAGTCCGCTGGGCTGATCCATGACTGGCGCCAAGACGCGATTCGCCCAGCGCTGCATTCGCGGCAGTTTCGCCTGCTTACGAGCAGATAGTTGGCCGGGGACTGAACCCTGCTGCAGTGGGAACGTTGTGACTGCACTCGACGGTTGCCCTTGTTCGCGCGCGCCAGCGGTGGCGCCTGTCCCAAGGCTGATCGGCAGCAGCGCCAGTACCAGTGCTGCTGCACCAGCGACTACCGCTGCACGGATTGACTGCTGTTTAACTCCAGGAACCACGGCAGGAGTCTGTCGGTAATCAAGCCGACACGCCAGGTATTTTGCTAACTTTTTTGTATATTTCCGGTATTTTTTTGGAAAAGGACCAGCGTGTCGGGCATTTTTGACCCCTCCGCCTGGTAGGCAGCGGGCTTTTGATCAGTTATTTAGCGATTTCCAGTACCTGGCCGCCAAAAGATTCGGTGGCTGCGGTAGCAGCACGGACCGAGTTTCGATCACCGGCAATAAAAAGCCATTCAATATTTTTGGTTCGCCGCACAGAGCCCACTTTTTGGCCCTGCGGATTATGGATTCCGATACGTGAGCCGATATAACGGGTCGACTCGAAGCCAATCGCTTGAACTTCACGGAGGCCGTTGTCTCGCAGCATGCGGGTGAGGTCCTGTGCGGATACCCACGACTCATCGTTGTACGAGAGCATGACCACATCCGCTTGAAGGCCTTCGATCAGTTGACCCAGCGCTGGAGCAAACGTCTTTTTGTGGTTGAACGGGCTCCGGCCCGAGGACTCCCGCAGATCGACTCGTTTGCATGCACGACCGTAGTGCTCTGGCGCATCCCAGCGAACCAGAGTCTCCCAGATGTGGTAGTTCGACTCGTATCGGTGTTGGTTGTAGGGCGGATCCAGATATGCCAGGTCGATCGGGCCAATCGTAGCGACGGTGCGGGTGACGTCTCCGGGTAAAGACGCGCCAGGACCGGGCAGGAGATCCGGGATGCGCAGGTCTAAGGGTCGGTACGACCGGGGGGCCCATTCTTTTAGGTAGGCCATCTGCAAGCCAGTGGTGGAGTCGACTCGATCGGCCGCCTGCAATAGAGAGGTGAGGAGCAAGGGAAAGATCCAAGTGCCTCGATAGTCTTCGATCACGTCCCGAATCGCATCGATCTTCTCGCCGTTCTGCGGTTGAAAGAACTGAGATTTCTGGCAAAAGACTTCTGTGACATACCCAGCCGCCCCGGGAAGCTGATTTAGTCGAGCAATTTCTTCGGCCAACAGTGATGCGTCGATTGCTTCAGAGTCAGTAGCGATGAAGCACTCCGCGAGGACTTGGGAGTAGCTCGCAGAATCTCCGGCAACTACGCGCATGCCAGTCTTTTTAAAGGCCTGCGCAACGCGAGTGGTGCCGGTGAATAGATCCGCGGCAGTGCGAGCGCCAGTTGCCGTTGCCGCCGCGGCTAAGGCGGGAACGAGTCGTCGCTTAGATCCCAGATATTTGAGCATTGCACCCCATCCCGCCTTTAACGCCTTGAGCGTAGGCCACCGGCACCGACCCTGGGTATCTGAACACGCCCGGTTGCTCTGGGGCCTGTGCTCGGGTGACGATGGGGTATGGCTTCTGATGATGACGAAATCGCTCGGCTGCTTCGTGAAGTAGATGCAGTCACCGGCGGGGATGGCGGATCGAAAACGACCTCGGGCAAAGATCCGCAAGACTCTGGTCGGGAAATAGCGAAAGCAAAAGAACCGGAGTCCACGGGCGGGAAGCGGGGCAGGTGGGTAGTAGTCGCTGCCGTTGGTGGTGGTGGCGCAGGCCTGATTGCCGGGACTCTCTTTGCCGTCCTACCGTTTGTTGACGGGATTTCAACGGCTATTGGTGCGGCGGGTGGTGCTGCAGTTGCGGCCATTGTTGGTCGACCACCTCGATGGTTGGGTTAGCGCTACGCCGTTTCAACGGCATTCTCGGTGGGGATAGGACACAATGTCACCGTATTCGTCCCGATTCCTTCCTAAGGTTGTAGAGGAGGTCGCATGACCCTTGAATCCGATCCCGCAACCTCGACTACTGCTCCGAGTAATACGGCTGTTCAGGTAGATCCGTTCGATGAGATGTACGACTCGCTCGGCCAGCCGCGTCCTACCCACGCGGCTTTGCTTCGCTCTCTGGAGCAGTTAGGTCCTGATGGCCTGCAGGAACGAGGTCGGTTACGAGATGCCTACCTTGATCAGCAAGGAATCACGTTCACGCTGTCTGGTCGAGAACGCCCGCTGCCATTAGATTTGGTGCCTCGAATCTTGACTGCCGAAGAATGGCGCGACGTTGAAGCTGGTGTCGTACAGCGCATCCGGGCTCTGGAACTGTTCCTAGCAGACCTATACGGCCGACAAGAAGTTTTGGCCGATGGAATCGTTCCTCGACGTTTGATCTTGACGTCGACTCACTATCACCGAGCGGCACATGGGTTCGATCCACCAAATGGCGTGCGAATTCACGTCGCGGGTATCGATTTGATCCGCGATGAGGCGGGAAAGTTCCGAGTTCTAGAAGACAACCTGCGAAATGCATCCGGGGTGTCCTATGTCCTGGAGAACCGCAGAGCGCTGGCTCATGTCCTTCCGGAAATTTTCATCGGACATCGGGTCCGCTCGGTCGAGGAATATCCGGAACGGCTCTTCGACGCTCTAGTGGCAGGAGCGCCCTCGGGAGTTGACGAACCCGTTGTCGTCGTTTTGACGCCCGGTGTGCATAACTCCGCCCACTATGAGCACGCCTTCCTCGCGGGAAGAATGGGCGTTGAGCTCGTCGAAGGTCGGGATTTGTACTGTCGAGATGGTTTCCTATGGATGCGAACCACCTCAGGTCCGCAGCGAGTTCACGTCGTCTATCGACGAATCGATGACGAGTACCTCGACCCATTGCCGTTCAAATTCGATTCAGTACTTGGAGTACCAGGCCTTCTCAACGCGGCCCGTGCGGGCCATGTGACGATTGCGAACGCAGTAGGCAATGGCGTTGCTGACGATAAGGCGATCTATCCGTATGTCCCCGATTTGATCGAGTATTACTTGGGAGAGAAAGCGATTCTACCCAATGTGGAGACTTACGATTTGCAGGATCCAGAGCAACGTCGCTTCGTTTTGGACCGGATCGATCGGATGGTCATCAAGCCCTCAGACGGTTCTGGCGGGCAAGGAATTTTGATTGGTACCAAAGCGACACCGGAAGAATTGGTGGCTACTCGAGAGCATGTGATCCGTGATCCACGCGGCTGGATTGCGCAGCCAGTAGTGACTTTCTCAGCCGCACCAACCGCAGTTAATGACGGACAGCTCGGACCCCGCCATGTTGATCTCCGTCCTTTCGCGGTCAACGAAGGGAAAGAAATCTTCGTGCTACCCGGTGGTCTGACTCGAGTAGCTTTGCCGGAAGGGTCGCTTGTGGTCAACTCCAGCCAGGGCGGCGGCTCCAAGGACACTTGGGTTCTAGAGTCGGATGCTGAGCCAGGTACCCCGCCCCGACAACGACCCGAACGACGAGTACGCCGTGCTGCCGAAACATCAGTGGCTCGAACCCATCCGCCTCGCCCACATGGTGATCGGCAGCGGCAGCAGGAAAGCCAGCAGCAACAGTCGGGTGACGGAACATGCTGAGTCGTATAGCGGAGTCTTTCTTCTGGATAGGTAGGTACCTTGAGCGGTCCGAAGCGACTGCCCGCTTGCTGGCTGAACATCACCAGCTATTGGTGGAGGAGCGAACCGTCCCGGAAGAGGTTGCCTGCGCGGTCCTTCTCGACAGCTTGTCTTTGCCAGTAGAGCAGGTCTCGGAAGCCGGATCGCTGGTGGGTGCCGTCATCGGTACTACGGAGGATGCTTCGACCATCGTGGGCGCGATCGCGTCCGCTCGTGAGAATGCGCGAGGTATCCGAGATCAGCTCTCGGTTGAGGTGTTTGAGGCGCTCAATGCGACCCACATCGCGTTGAGCCGCGGTCGAGTCCACGCCGCCAGTCCCGGAGTAGCGCTGCACCGAGTCGAGGAACGTTTGCTTACCGTCAACGGAATCATTGAGTGGACCATGTCTCGCGATGAGGGTTATCTATTTCTCAGCTTGGGTCGCTCGTTGGAACGAATCGATATGGTTGCCAGATTGCTGGGGGTGCGGCACGAACAGTTATGGCCAGAGGGAGGTCCGGTCGCTACGTTGCGAGCCTCGGGAGCCCTCAGCGCGTTTCAACGGATGCAGAACCCGCTGGAGGGCGATGCAGTTCGCAAGTTCCTCACGCTGGATCCAGACTTTCCCCGGTCCATCAGGGCCTGTTCGGCTCAGGCAGAACAGTGTGTGCGGCGGCTCCAGTTGATTGGGTCTCGCGATGATGGGGATCTGTTGCGGGAAGTCGGACTACTCCGGTCGCATTTGGAATATGCGGTGGAACCTTCTCCCGGTGAAGTGGACCTCTTGTGCAGCGATGCTCAGGCCAGCGCGGCAAGAGCTAGCGACGCAACCGCCCGAGGTTTCTTCCACCAGGCCGGCACGATCGCCTGGAGTCATTAATGGCAGGAAGACGGTTACAGATAGAGCATCGATCGGGGTATCGCTACGTCACCGATGTCATCGCTTCGTTTAATGAGGTGCGGATGACGCCGGCGGAGGTTGGCGGTCAAATCCTTATCAGTCACGAGTTAGATATCGAGCCGGTCGGCGTGATCCGTTCGTACCGGGACTACTGGGGTGCATTGGTCGAGGCCTTCGATATCCACCGACCACATCGGATGTTGGAAGTTGTTGCTAGTTCGGTTGTATTGACTCCGGATGGGCATCCGGCGGCTCGGGGAGTGGATTGGGCAGACCTTGATGAACCCGCTATTCAAGATCGTTTCTGCGAGTTCTTGATGCCTACGAGATATGTCGACGATGCCGGAATCGATGATCAGCGAGTTCAGATGGTGGAAGACTTCCGAGCGCTTGAGACTCCCGCAGAAGCAGTTCGCGCGATCATTGACGAGGTGCATAGTCACATCATCTACACCCCTGGAGTGACTTCAGTCTTCACCACTAGCGCCGAGGCCTGGAGTTCAGGTGAAGGCGTGTGCCAAGACTTCGCGCACTCGGCCTTGGCCCTGCTGCGTGCAGTGGGTATCCCGGCGCGTTATGTCAGTGGATACCTGCACACCGAAGAGGAAGCTATTGGGCAAATGGTGGTGGGTGAATCCCACGCGTGGGTAGAAGCTTGGTTTGGTGGCTGGGAGGCATTCGATCCCACAAACGACCGTAGAGTTGCGTCCTCGCACGTAAAGGTTGCTTCTGGGCGTGATTACCGAGACGTTCCTCCCCTGAAGGGGCTCTATGCCGGTGGAGGCTCTGAAGCGCTCGGGGTGCAAGTTCAGGTGACTCAGCTTGCAGGTGACGACCAGTTACCGTGGTAGTGCGTTACTGCACCGGAATGTAGGCCTGGACGCCGCTTGCGGCCGCGTCTCGAACTTCTAACGGAACGATTTGTTTCCCCAATGGGTTTAGCGACAGTCGCGCAAGCTTGAAGTTGGCGATTCCGAAGGGGATGCCGATGATGGTGATGCACAAGGCAATCCCGGCAATGGTCTGGGCAATCGCCAGCCAAATTCCGGCAAAAATGAACCACAAAATATTGCCGACAGTGCTTGCGACACCGGCGCTAGGGTCTCGAACTACCGTGCGGCCAAATGGCCACAGGGCGTAACCCGCAAGCCGGAAGGATGCGATACCAAATGGAATTGTGATCACGAGGAAAAAAAGAATGAACATGATGACACCCGCGATGATGTATCCCAAGGCGCTCCAGATTCCCGAGATTATGAGCCACAGGATATTGAGTAATACTCGAATAATTTCCACCTCTTGATCGTGACACAGCGGCATCTGCGATGCGTTGCTGGAGTTCGCCTCGTTGCTACCCGGGTTGAGGGGATCTCGTAGCAGCAATACGCTAGCGAGGTTGCGATAGCTCGTCACCTAGTTGTTGATCGGTTGGTTTTGCTGCCCTCCTTGGCCGCGAGCAAGAAATATGTCGCATCAGCGAAGGGAATAATGACATTAGAAAAGAATCACAGCGGAGCGGTCCCTGAGGTACTCGAAGGAGACATTACTGAGATTCCCGTTGACGTCATTGTTAATGCTGCCAATGAGGCTCTCCTTCCGGGTGGTGGTGTCTGCGGAGCCATTCACTCAGTCGCTGGGCCAGAGTTAGCGGCAGAATGTCGCACCCTCGGTGGGTGTCGCACCGGTTCGGCCGTCGCGACTGGGGCCTATGGGCTTCCAGCAAAGTACGTGATCCATGCCGTTGGTCCAGTCTGGCAAGGCGGTTTCTCCGGGGAAGACGAACTCCTAGCCAACTGCTATCGCAGCAGTATTGAGTTGGCGCGTGATCTGGATGCGACGTCCATTTCTTTTCCGGCAATATCTACGGGCACGTTTGGTTTCCCTGCGGAACGGGCGGCTGCTGTGGCAACCCGCACCCTCTTGACGGAGGCAGCAGGAGCTGGTTTGCCTGAGAAAACAATGCTGGTGTGTTTCAGCCCCGAGTCCGCAGATACCTTTCGTCGCGCGCTAGCCGAACGGATTGGCGGCAATGGCTAAGGCCCGTCTAGATTGATCATCGTGACTCCTGAATCTCTCGCTGCGGCAATTCAAAACGCGCAGGAGACTTTGCGCCTCAACGGTTTGTTGGCCATCGACGGTCAGCTACCGACTCCCGCTGTGGAACGCCCACGAAATCCGGACCATGGTGACTATGCGACCAATATTGCGATGGTGCTAGCCAAGCGAGCATCCATGTCGCCCCGCGAGCTCGCGGATGCATTCGCTGAACAGTTGAGAACAAATGACGATATCGAATCGGTGGATATCGCGGGTCCGGGCTTCATCAATATCACGTTGGCGACCGCGGCACAGGGTGTTCTAGCTGAGCAGATCGTCGAGAAAGCTGAGGATTTTGGGCGGGGTGACTTGCTTGCGGGTACCTCGTTTGACGTTGAATTCATTTCCGCGAATCCCACTGGACCGTTGCATCTTGGTCATACTCGCTGGGCCGCTGTTGGTGATGCACTGGCTCGTGTTCTCACTGCCGCGGGCGCCCAGGTCAGTAAAGAGTTTTACGTAAATGATCGTGGCGCTCAAATGGATAATTTCGGGCTCTCTATTGCTAATGCTGCTGAAGGCAAACCACCGCCAGAGGACGGCTATCACGGGGCCTACATCGTTGAACTGGCTTCAGAAATAATCGCGGAGCATCCCGAATACGCTGATTTGACGGGCAGGGAGCGGTTCGAAGCGTTCAGAGAAGCTGGTTACGAGCGTCAGTTTCGCGAGCATCAGCAGGTCCTTGATATGTTCCGCACCCACTTCGATGTCTGGACTTCTGAGCGAGAGCTGCATCGGTCCGGTGCTGTAGAGGCGGGTCTCAATCGACTCCGAGATCAAGGTCACGTTTATGAGGCTGATGGCGCCCTCTGGCTGCGAACGACATCGTTCGGTGATGACAAGGACCGAGTACTTATCAAGGCTGATGGTGAACTGACGTATTTCGCCAGTGACACGGCTTATTACATCGACAAGCGCCGTCGTGGCTTCGACGTGTGCGTGTATCTATTGGGGGCTGACCATCATGGCTATGTGGGTCGTCTCCGAGCGGTTGCCGCATGCGCTGGTGATGACCCGGAGCAAAATATAGAGATCCCGATTGGCCAGTTAGTCAAGATGATGAAAGGCGGTCAAGAGGTTCGGCTTTCCAAACGAGCGGGAAATATTGTGACCTTAGACGAGGTGGTGGCGGAAGTAGGAGTGGACGCGGCTCGTTACCAGTTGATCCGGTACCCGGTTGATTCACCACTCACGCTCGACTTGGACTTGTTGGTCAAGCGATCCAATGACAATCCGGTTTACTACGTGCAGTACGCCCACGCTCGAATCTCGTCAGTACTAAGAAATGCCGCCGCTCTCGGCATCGACTGGAGAGCGACCTCGTTGGATCCCGGACTGCTAGGGCAGCCTGCTGAGTCCGCTCTACTCGGCGCTCTTGCCGAATTTCCTGGAATCGTGGCTGGAGCCGCAGAGCTTCGGGAGCCCCACCGGGTGGCGCGCTACTTGGAGGACTTGGCCACGGCATATCACAAGTTCTACGACTCGTGCCGGGTCTTGCCCCGAGGTGACGCCCAACCAGATGGCACATCGATCGCTCGACTCTGGCTCTGTGCCGCGACGCGTCAGGTACTTGCGAATGGACTGGACTTATGCGGCGTATCCGCTCCAGAGCAGATGTAACGCGGTAAGTTCCACATCAGGTGTCGGACGGTTAGCCTTAGGTTATGCCTGCACATCCCGCCGGACCTCGTTACGGCGACGTCACGGAAGCGCTGAGCCCGCCCCTGCCCCCCGCTGACCTCAACAAGTTGGTTCCCACCGTCTGGCCGGAATCAGCTATTCGCAGTGACGCGGGTGCTATCCGCCTTGGCGGCATGGATGTGCGTGACATCGTGGCCGAATGCGGAACCCCGGCGATCCTGTACGACGAAAATCACGTCCGGACCTCGGCGCAAGAGTACGCTCAGGCCTACGGAAACCAAGGTGTTGAGTGCGACGTTTACTACGCCGCTAAGGCTTTCCTATCTACTCGGCTGGCCCAATGGATAGTGCAGGAAGGTTGCCGGATCGATGTATGCACGGGTGGCGAACTAGAAATTGCCTTGCGGGCGGGAGTCGACCCAGCTCAACTGCTTTTCCACGGCAATAACAAAAGTGAAGCCGAAATTGGCCGGGCCCTGGATGTGGGGGTTGGCCGGTTCGTTGTGGACTCGTTCACCGAGATCGCCCGCCTTGGATCGCTTGCCGCAGATCGAGATGTAGTTGCCAATGTTCTGGTTCGCGTCACGGTGGGTGTGGAAGCTCATACCCACGAGTTCATTGCAACGGCGCACGAAGATCAGAAGTTCGGGCTCGGTCTATCGGATGGTCAGGCAGCGGAGGCCGCAGACCGTGTCCATCAACTGTCGAGCCTCAATCTGCTCGGATTGCACTCGCACATCGGATCCCAGATCTTCGATCCTGCCGGATTTGAGATTGCTGCTCATCGGCTAGTAGAACTTGCGGCAGAATTGTCCGCCGCTGGAATCTCCATCGGCGAACTTAACCTAGGCGGCGGCATGGGCATTGCTTATCGCGCTGGTGATGATCCGTTGAATGCTGCGCAGATGGCTACCCAGATCGTGGCTACCGTTCGTGCGGAGTGCGAGGCATCAGGTTTGGTGATGCCTCGATTAGCCGTGGAACCGGGTAGAGCCATTGTTGGGAGTGCCGGGATCACGCTTTATACCGTCGGAACGATCAAGCCTGTCGAGCTAGACGGTGGTGTGATTCGAACCTACGTGGCTGTCGATGGGGGTATGAGCGACAACATTCGGCCCGCGTTATACGACGCCGAGTACACCGCCGTGTTAGCCAATCGAGCCTCGAATGCCGAGCCCATACTCTGCCGACTTGTAGGCAAACACTGCGAAAGCGGCGACATCGTGGTGCGAGATACGTGGCTGCCTGGCGATATCGCCACGGGAGACCTCGTCGCGGTCGCCGCGACCGGCGCGTACTGTCGTTCGATGGCCAGCAACTACAACGCAGTGCCCCGACCGCCGGTGATGGGCGTGCAGGAAGGTCGGTTGTCCACTTTGCTGCGACGAGAGACCCTCGATGACATGTTTGCCCTGGATGCTGGCGCCTGAAGCCAAGACGAGTTTCACCGGTCCATGGATGGAACGGCGCATGGCCTATGACCAAGTGCAGATAGAATGCCATGTGCTTTCAGAACCCGTTGCTACCGAGCCCACTGCCTCGGCCGATGATTCCGCCACGCGAGAAGTGACCGTTGCCCTGCTGGGTGGCGGTACCGTGGGATCCCAAGTGGCTCGAATCCTGACAGAGTCTGCCGATGATCTGGCGGCTCGGGTAGGCGGTCGGTTGCGTCTAACGGGCGTGGCAGTGCGCGACCTTGGACGAGAGCGACCAGGCATCCCCCCAGAGCTGATTACCGATGATATTTCCGGTTTGGCTAGCTCAGGCGCCGACATAGTCGTGGAACTGATCGGCGGAGTAGATCTCGCGGGTGAACTTATTTCGGCTGCGCTGCGAGCCGGCTCAAGCGTGATCTCTGCTAACAAAGCATTGATGGCGGAACGCGGTGGGGAGTTGCATGCACTGGCGGAACAGCAGGGTGTGGACTTGTACTACGAGGCAGCTGTGGCTGGGGCGATCCCGTTATTGCGCCCGTTGGGCGATTCGTTAGCAGGCGATCGAGTTCAAACCGTCATGGGAATAGTCAACGGCACGACTAACTACATTCTGTCTCGCATGGATGAGGAGAATGCCGACTATTCCGAGGTGCTATCCGATGCGCAGCGGTTGGGCTACGCCGAAGCAGATCCGACTGCTGACGTAGCTGGTCTTGATGCGGCGGCCAAAGCGGCAATCTTGGCGAGTCTGGCTTTCCACACCAGAGTTACGTTGTCCGATGTCCATTGCGAAGGAATCACCGAGGTGACTGCTGAAGACGTCGCCGCGGCCCGAGATATGGGATTCGTAGTGAAGTTGCTTGCCATCGCCGACACGAATCAGACCGGGGATGGCATATGTGTTCGAGTGCATCCAACGATGGTGCCGCGGGATCACCCGTTAGCGTCGGTTCGCGGTGCCTATAACGCTGTGTTCGTAGCAGCTGAGGCGGCGGGCGAGGTGATGTTCTACGGCCAAGGCGCAGGGGGCGAGCCCACGGCATCGGCAGTCCTTGGAGATCTGGTGACCGCCGCGCGAAATCGAATCAACGGTTCTCGAGGCGCAGCGGCTTCGACGTACAACGATGTGGCGATTCTGCCGATTGGCGAGGCTGCGACGAGCTACTACGTGAACCTTCATGTCGCGGATCAGCCAGGAGTCCTCGCGGAAATTTCAAAGCTTTTTTCCGATCAGGGCGTCAGTATTTCGGCGGTCCGGCAAGAAGGACAAGGGGATCAGGCGGGGCTGATCATCCGGACCCACCCGGCGCCTGACAGCGCGCTCTCCGCAACCATTGAACAGTTGGGTCTGCTGGACTCAGTTAAGGAGGTTGTGGGAGTGATGCGAGTGGTGGGCGAGCAGTGACGACATCAATGGGGACCACGGCCGCCCAATGGCGAGGAATCATGACCGAGTACGCCGATCGGCTTCCCGTTGGCGAGGCGGTTATTAGCCTTTGCGAGGGGGGAACACCGCTGGTTCACTCCCAGCAACTCAGTACCCAGGTGGCCGGAGACGTTTGGCTCAAGTTTGAAGGGGCAAATCCGACAGGATCATTCAAGGACCGAGGAATGACCATGGCGATTTCTAAGGCCGTGGATGACGGGGCAGAGGCAGTTATTTGCGCCTCTACCGGTAATACCAGTGCGAGTGCAGCTGCTTATGCAGGCAAAGCCGGATTGGTTTCGGCGGTGCTAATCCCGTCCGGGAAGATCGCCAGAGGCAAACTCGCTCAGGCGATCGTTCATGGAGCGAAGCTTTTGGCGGTCGACGGTAATTTTGACGACTGTCTTCGAGTCGCTCGAGAACTTGCGGATAGTTATCCAGTGTCGCTGGTTAACTCTGTGAATCCAGTTCGAATTCAAGGTCAGAAGACAGCGGCTTTCGAAGTTGTAGATGCTCAGGGTGACGCACCGGACATTCACTGTCTACCGGTGGGGAATGCCGGGAATATCACTGCCTATTGGTTGGGATATCGCGAATACTTAGCTGATGGTCCGGCAACACAAACTCCGCGAATGTGGGGTTTCCAAGCCAGTGGAGCTGCGCCGATTGTTCTCGGTGAACCAGTCCTGCAGCCGGAAACTCTGGCGACTGCCATCCGAATAGGCAATCCTGCCTCGTGGCAGAGCGCAGAAGCTGCTCGAGACGAATCAGATGGCGTCATTGAAGCAGTCACAGATGATGAAATCCTGGCCGCGTATCGACTGCTAGCGAGACACGATGGCCTCTTTTGTGAGCCAGCTAGCGCTGCGAGTGTGGCTGGACTGTTGAAGCGTTCCGAAGCGGGCCTGGTCCCGCCGGG
Source organism: Micrococcales bacterium (assembly GCA_002699445.1). Classification (GTDB taxonomy): domain Bacteria; phylum Actinomycetota; class Actinomycetes; order S36-B12. The sequence goes on from PAAU01000007.1 coordinate 23,585, forward strand.
CAGTCGAATCGTCTGCACTTTGACTGGCAACGGTTTAAAAGATCCGCAGATTGCCCTAGCCGGAGCTGAGGAACCGGTGCCGATACAGCCATCGGCCGTTTCGGCGGCGGAACAACTGGGTCTCGAGCAGTGACCGACGTCGCGCCGGGCACAACTGTTGCCGTCAGCGTTCCCGCAACCAGTGGCAATCTGGGTGCTGGCTTTGACTGTTTGGGTCTGGCGCTCGACTTTCGTGATGACTACAGGGCGCGCGTTGTCGAAAAAGCTGGCTTCCAGGTCGAGACGACTGGCATCGGTGCTGATGAGTTACCGCAAGATGGCACTCATCTAGTGGCACAGTCGATGAATGTAGCCTTAGAAAAATTGGGCTTGCGGCTTCCAGGGGTGCAGGTCCTCTGCCGCAATCGGATTCCCCACTCTCGAGGTTTGGGTTCGTCTGCCGCAGCCATTGTGGGTGGAGTGGCGCTCGCCTACGCCCTAGGTGGCGACGGCGAAATTCACCGAGCCAAAGTTTTCCAACTCGCCGCCGAGCTAGAGGGTCACCCGGATAACGCGGCCCCCGCAGTATTTGGCGGACTCACGATTTCATGGAAGGAGCAGGATTCTGGTCCCGCTCAAGCTACTTCGTTGACCGTCGCGGACGACATTTCCACTGTAATTTTCTTGCCGGACGCGATTAGCCCCACAACGGCAGCCCGGGCCGCTTTGCCCAAGCAGGTGCCGCTTACCGACGCGGTTCACAACTGTGCTCGCTCGGCAATGTTGGTTGCGGCGTTGACTGGGCGGCCGGAGTTACTGTTTGAAGCGACGGGGGATCAAATACATCAAGAGGCACGACGACAGGGTTACCCCGCCGCGATGGCGTTGGTAGATGAATTGCGCAGCCGCCAAATAGCTGCGGCAATCTCGGGTGCCGGTCCAGGCGTTATTGCCTTTTGTCAGGCGGATCAGGTGGATGAGTTGATCGATCTAGCCATTGAGGGGTACCAGCCGCGCCAGGCAAGCGTGGGTGGCGGACTGACGCAGTTGTCCAACTAGAGGGTGCTAGTGGCTAGCAGTACAACGTGCTACTGTGGAAGTGGTTCTGGTGGGCAAATCTTTACGGCAATAGATTTTTAGCCCGAGATCCTCTCCTCATCTGAACTCCATAAAACTGTTTCCGCACAAGCGGACAGTGACACCCAGAAGGGTATTTCGAGTGTCTGACACTATGTCCGCTGAAAAGCCGGCGGAATCTTCCGGACAGAATCCGGAATCAAACAAGAGCAACAAGAAAAGTTCTGGCCTCTCCTCGATGCTTCTGCCTGACCTGCGCCGAATGGCCCAGGAAATGGGCATCTCAGGCGCCAGCACTATGCGCAAAGGCGATCTGATCTCAGCAATCGGCGAAAGCCGTTCAGCTAAGCGGGACTCCGGAGGATCAAACAAACGATCTCGATCTGATGAGTCGACCGAACGTAATGCCGATAACGTGGGAAATGATTCGCGACAGGACACCAAGTCCAGCGATGATCGGAAATCCGGTTCTGACGCCAATCGCGACAACAAGTCTGACGAAGGCCGCGACAACAAGTCTGACGAAGGCCGCGACAATAGATCTGATCGGAATCGTGGTGATTCCGGGGGCCGTGACGGAAATCAAGGCGGACAGCGTCGCAGCAGGCGACGGGGCCGGGACCGGAATCGACGCGGCCGAGACCGTGACGCCGAGCCCGTGATTAACGAAGATGATGTCTTGGTTCCAGTTGCTGGAATCTTGGACGTTCTGGAGAACTACGCCTTCGTTCGTACCTCCGGATATCTGCCGGGACCAGACGACGTTTATGTGTCGCTGTCCATGGTTCGTCGCCTTGGGATGCGGAAGGGTGACGCGGTAACAGGCGTTATTCGTCAGCCCGGTGAAGGTGAACGCCGCGAGAAGTTCAACCCACTTGTGAGGGTCGACAGCCTCAATGGGATGTCCTTGGAAGATTCTAAAGAGCGTTCAGACTTTTCTAAGTTGACGCCGTTGTACCCGCAGCAACGCCTGCGGTTAGAGACTGACCCAACCAACTTGACTACCAGAGTGATCGACATGGTGGCACCGATCGGTAAAGGTCAACGTGGCCTGATCGTGTCGCCTCCCAAGGCTGGCAAGACCATGGTGTTGCAAGCCATTGCCAATGCGATCACTGCGAACAATCCTGAATGCCATCTGATGGTGGTTCTGGTCGACGAGCGCCCAGAAGAAGTGACGGATATGCAGCGTTCGGTCAAGGGAGAAGTAATTTCCTCGACCTTCGACCGGCCTGCCGACGATCACACCACTGTTGCTGAGTTGGCGATTGAGCGGGCGAAGCGTCTCGTCGAAATGGGACATGACGTGGTCGTCTTGTTGGACTCGATGACTCGCTTAGGCCGGGCGTATAACCTGGCAGCACCGGCCTCAGGACGAATCCTTTCCGGCGGCGTCGATTCCGCTGCTTTGTATCCGCCCAAGAAATTCTTCGGGGCTGCGCGCAATATTGAGCACGGTGGATCGTTGACCATCTTGGCTACAGCTCTGGTGGAAACCGGATCTCGTATGGATGAAGTGATCTTCGAAGAGTTCAAGGGCACCGGTAATATGGAGCTCAAGCTTGACCGACGGCTAGCGGATAAGCGCATTTTCCCAAGCGTAGATGTCGATGCATCTGGCACCCGTAAGGAAGAATTGCTTATGTCGCCGGAGGAGCTCAAGATCGTATGGAAGTTGCGGCGGGTGCTGCATGCACTCGAGGTGCAGCAGTCCATAGAGTTGCTTCTCACTAAGTTGCGTGACACAAAGAGCAACTACGACTTCTTGGTGCAAGTCCAAAAAACCACGCCCACAGCGAACGGGGAGCCTGAGATCGAATAGCGGCTTGGTCTTGGCCCGCCCGCGTGTGATACTCGACGGCGGAGCCGGTTCACGCAATTGCGACCCGGATCTTGAGAAGGAGCACATCATGAAGCCTGATATCCACCCCGCTTACGCGGAGACCCAGGTCACCTGCACCTGCGGTGAAACTTTCACGACTCGGAGCACCGCGCCTGATGGCGAGATTCGTGCCGACGTTTGTTCGAAATGCCATCCGTTCTACACCGGAAAGCAGAAGTTGCTGGATACCGGTGGCCGGGTCGCCAAGTTTGAGAAGCGATTCGGAAAATCCGCCGCAGCAGATAAGTAGCTTCCCCTCGACCGTGGTGCAGCACCCAGTTGGAGAGGAAACGAAGTGTTCGAAGCGTGCGAGGAAATCGCGACCGAGTACGCCGATATCGAGCGGCAACTTTCGGATCCAGAAACCCACAGTAATCAGTCGCTAGTGCGCCGTCTCGGTCGCAGGTTTGCTGAGTTGCGGCCGGTTATGGAGGCCTACCGCGAGTGGCAGCGCTTGGGCGCTGATGCGGAAGCTGCGGCCGAGTTGGCTGACGAAGACTCGGCGTTTGCCGCTGAGGCGGCCCAACTGAGCGAACGTCGCGACGAAGTGGCGGATCGATTGCAGTTGCTACTCGTACCGCGAGACCCCATGGATGGAAAAGACGTCATCTTGGAGGTCAAGGCGGGCGAGGGAGGCGCAGAGTCAGCCCTATTCGCCGCAGATCTACTGAGGATGTATCAGCGATTTGCCGAGCGACAAGGCTGGAATCACCAAGTCCTTGAGCTAGAAGAGTCGGATCTGGGTGGAGTCAAAGACGCCGCCCTAGCAGTGCGCGCGCGAAATGCCACAGACCCAGACAGCGCCCCTTACGCGCGGCTGAAGTTCGAAGGGGGAGTTCACCGCGTGCAGCGAGTTCCGGTGACAGAGTCTTCGGGTCGGATACACACCTCGGCCGCCGGAGTTCTCGTACTGCCCGAAGCGGAAGATATCGACGTGCATATCGACCCCTCGGATCTACGGATCGATGTATATCGTTCGTCGGGACCGGGTGGTCAGAGTGTCAACACCACGGACTCCGCCGTTCGCATAACCCACGAGCCCACCGGAGTCGTCGTTTCTTGCCAAAACGAGAAGAGTCAGTTGCAAAACAAGGAGCAGGCAATGCGGATACTTCGGTCGCGACTGCTGGCCACTGCGCAAGAGGAGGCTGCGCAAGAGGCCTCGGACGCTCGACGCTCCCAGGTTCGTACCGTCGATCGCAGTGAACGAGTTCGCACTTATAACTTTCCAGAGAACCGGATTTCCGACCACCGAGTCGGCTACAAGGCCTACAACCTGGATCAGGTGTTGGATGGTGAAATCGGTCCAGTAGTGCAGGCGTTGGTTGACGCGGATCAAGCCGAGCGGTTGGCGGCGGCAGGTTCGGAGTGACTTCCACCTCGGATTTGTTGCGGTCCTGGACTGCTCGGCTCCGTCATGCTGGTGTCGCCAGTCCCGAGCATGACGCCCGTGCTCTGGCAGCAGCGGTGCTTGCCGTCGGGCCGGTCGAGGTGCAACTTGTCGCGAAGATCCCGGCAGATGAGCGCAAACAAATAGCTGCCTTAGTGTCTCGTCGCGCGACGAGAGAGCCGTTGCAGCACATCATCGGAAGCGCGGCATTCGTAGATCTGGAATTAGAAGTGGGACCGGGCGTATTTGTGCCGCGCCCCGAAACCGAGTCTTTGGCTGCGTATGCCGTTGAATGGCTATTGAGCCGACCAGCGCCACAACAGGTCGTCGACTTGTGTACTGGGAGCGGTGCCCTCGCCTTGGCGATTGCGGCACGGGTACCCGACGTACAGGTTGTCGGTGTGGAACTGTCTCCTTCTGCACTGGAATATGCCAGGCGTAACCTCGGCCGGTTCCGTTCGCAGTTGCAGGCCGAGTCGGTCGAGCTCGTTGAGGCAGACGCGACTAGTGCGGATTTACTCTCGCGGCTCTCCGGGGATATCGACTTAGTTGTCAGTAATCCTCCCTATATCCCTGATAGAGCGGTTCCGCGTGATCCGGAAGTGGCCAACTACGATCCCCCGATGGCGTTGTATGGCGGAATCGATGGTCTGGAGGTTGTTCGTGGCATCATCCCGGTGAGTGAACGTCTATTGCGCTCCGGTGGGATGCTGGCGGTAGAGCATGGCGAGTTGCAGGGGGATGCTGCCGGGGTGCCGGGAGTGATCGCCGCTTCGAGCCGTTTCCATAGTGTTGAGAGCCATCGCGATCTCACTGGCCGGTGCAGATTCACCAGTGCGGTGTGCCGCGGTTGAGCTAGGTCCTAGGTCGGGCACAATCGGAGGGTGACTCGGATGCTGGACTGTACTGACCTAGCGGCTCGTCCGAAACTTGTTTCTAGTGCAGCCGCTGCGCTACGACGTGGCGATATAGCAGTGGCGCCAGACGAAAATATGTACACGTTGGTCTGTGATGCATTTTCGCAGCGCGGGGTTGACTCTGCGCGCGAGTTGAAGGGCAACAGCAAACAACCACTGTCGGTTCTAGTGGGTCGACCGGTCGCGGTCGACGGAGTTGCGGCGAATATCCCGAAATATGCGCGAGATCTCATGGCTGCTTTCTGGCCGGGTCCGCTCACCATATTGTTGCGACAGCAACCTAGTCTGGTGTGGCCGTTGCGTGCGCCGGGACTTGCCGTCCGGATGCCGCTGCATCCGTTAATGCTGGAACTGACGAGAGAGGTGGGCCCGACGGCGGCTACTTCTGCTAGCCCGCCGGGATCACCTCCGATCAGTTCCCACAGCGATTTTGAGGATTTGCTGACCGACGAAGTGGATCTTTTCTTGGATGCGGGTCCGATCTCGTCAGGGGAGCGGAGCACGGTCGTGGACGCGACCGATGGGAATGCTCCGGTACTGAAGCGGACCGGAGGTGTGACAGTTGAAGCGCTTGCCGAGGTCTGCCCTGAGCTCGGCCAAGCAAACAACTGATTACGCCACGCAGACCCGCTGGGTGCAGCCGTAGCCTTTTCGGCCTTAGAATCAGGGGTATGACACAGCAGCCGCAGTTTTGGGGTCCGGATTTCGGTGCCCTGCAAACCGAAGATCCAGAAATAGCCGATGTCGTAGTGAGTGAGCTAGAACGTCTACGAGGCGGACTACAGCTCATCGCTAGTGAGAACTTCACCTCACCGGCTGTACTCGCGACCCTGGGCTCGACGCTGTCGAATAAGTACGCAGAAGGCTACCCGGGTCGTCGCTACTACGGTGGCTGCGAAGAAGTGGATCGTGCGGAGCTCATCGGTATCCAACGTGCTAAAGACCTTTTCGGGGCAGAACACGCAAACCTCCAGCCGCACTCCGGTGCCAGCGCGAATTTGGCCGCCTACGGTGCTTTTGTAAAGCCAGGTGAAAAGGTCTTGGCGATGAGCCTGCCTCACGGCGGGCACTTGACGCATGGCTCCAAAGTAAATTTCTCGGGTAAGTGGTTTGACGTCATTTCCTACGGTGTTAGAGAGGACGACGAGCTCATCGACTACGACCAAGTTCGCGACCTTGCCAGGGAACATCGGCCGACCATGATCATTTGTGGGGCTACGGCCTACCCAAGGTTGATTGACTTCGCGGCCTTTCGGGAAATTGCTGATGAGGTAGGCGCCATTCTGATGGTTGACGCTGCCCACTTCGTTGGGCTAGTGGCGGGTAAGGCGATTCCGAGCCCGGTGCCTCACGCAGATGTGGTTACTTTCACCACGCATAAGGTTCTCCGCGGCCCGCGCGGTGGCATGATTTTGTGCCGCGAAGAGCATGCCAAAGCGGTTGATAAGGCGGTCTTTCCCATGATGCAGGGTGGTCCGTTGATGCATTCTGTCGCCGGTAAAGCGGTGGCGCTGCGTGAGGCAGCTAGCGCGGACTTCCAGCGTTATGCGAGTCAGGTAGTGACCAACGCACAGGCGTTGGCCGATGATCTCGCGGCAGAGGGAATGCGGCCAGTCTCAGGCGGCACAGACACCCATCTCGCGCTCATCGATCTGCAAGAAGTTGGGGTCACCGGAGCAGAGGCGGAGCAACGGACTGGTGCGGCTGGGATCACGCTCAATAAGAACGCAATCCCCTACGATCCGCAGCCACCTGCGGTAGCGAGTGGAATCCGGGTGGGAACCCCATGCGTGACGACTCAAGGTATGGGCACTGCAGATATGAAGGGGATCGCTTCGCTGATAAGTCGGGCGGTGAGAGACGCCGACGGAAGTCAAGCGGAGAAAATCCGATCTGAGGTCGAAGAGCTAGTGCGGGCGTTTCCCGCCTACCCCCGCGGCTGACCAGTGCGGGAATACCTCCTCTGTCTGGTGACGGCAGCGGCGGTCACCTACTTCACGACGCCTATTGCGCGGTCCTTTGCCGTCAAATGGGGCGCGATGGCAGAAGTTCGGGATCGTGACGTTCATGCATTACCGACTCCGCGTCTTGGTGGTCTCGCTATCTTCGCCGGGTTCCTCGCTGCGATTCTGGTAGCCAGCCAATTGAGCTTGATCGGTCAGGTCTTTTTGGGAGGACGTGAGGTCACCAGTTTGCTGGTGGCGGCATTAGTACTGGTTCTCCTGGGAGTCGCGGATGACAAGTGGACGCTTGATCCACTGACAAAGTTCGCGGGTCAAGTGCTCGCCGCCGGAATCATCGCGTTTGGTGGCATTTCGATCTCTTGGCTGCCCATTGGTGGAATCTTCGTACTTGACCCAATGAGTAGCGTGCTCATCACCGTATTCGTCGTCGTTCTCACGATCAACGCGATCAACTTCGTGGATGGTTTGGACGGTCTGGCGGCAGGGATTGCGGGTATCGGAGCCGCTGGATTTTTTGCTTTTTCCTATCTGTTGAGTGTCGCTAACGGTCTGGATCGAGCAACCTTATCGACCCTTACGTCCGCCGCTGTGGTCGGAGTTTGTATCGGCTTCTTGCCGCACAATTTCTATCGAGCGAGGGTGTTTATGGGAGACACCGGGTCAATGTTGTTGGGCTTATTGCTTGCGACTAGCACCATCACTCTGGTTGGTCGAGTGGATCCTGCCGCGGTGGGATCCACAGCTTTGGTGTCGGCGCTGTTGCCATTGGCCCTGCCGTTGGTTGTGTTGGCGTTGCCCTGGTTGGATCTCGGATTGGCAGTGTTGCGCCGGACCTGGGCAGGTCGTTCACCCTTCGCTCCGGACAAAGAGCACCTGCATCACCGGATTATGGAAATGGGACATTCCCATCGAGGTGCTGTCCTATTGCTCTATGGGTGGGCCATCGCGCTAACTGTTACGGTCGTGGCCCTTGCCTTCATCCCGGCTGGTTATGCGCTGGGAGGCGGTCTGCTACTGCTCGCAATCGTCACGTTAGTGCTCAGAAGCCCGCCCGGACAGCGATTGTCACAAGATAGACCGAGGGTTGAGGCCTCCTAGCTTCGTTATCCCGCTGATAGCCTTACCCACATGGAAAACTTCACGCGAACCGTACTCGTCCGGGCCGCAGTGCCAACGCTTGTGGCTGGGATAGTGGCGACGGTAGTTGCTGCGTTCGTCGGTGGTGCGCCATCTGCCGTGGGTGCCATTTTGGGCACCGTGATCGTGCTGGTGTTTTTCATGGTGGGTCAGTTTGTCTTAGCGACTGTCTTGCACCACAACCCCGAAATGGCCCTGTCTGCCGCTTTGGTGATTTATCTGGCAAAAATCGGCCTGCTCATGCTCTTGCTTTTTGTTTTGCAAGGAACCACGGCTTTCGATACCAGAGCCTTCGCATTCACAATCGTTCTTTGCACTTTGGTGTGGACGGCTGCAGAGGTCTGGGTTTTGGCAAAGACCAAAGCTCTGGTGGTAGATCCGGCCAATGTTCCCGAGGCGGCACAGCGCATCGCCGACAATGCATCGAACGCCGACCAGTGACGATGAAGTATCAGCCAGTCACGCTTCGGCGGAAGCCCAGGTGAGTCGAGGCCAAATGTCGCAACCAGGTCCGCCCGAGTCTGTGGCCGTCATGATCGTTACATCTGAGGGACAGGCTGAACAAACTCCGTTCAGTTACTTTGCCGAGCAATCCACTGTCGTAGTTGCGACCGATAGCGGAGCAGCCTTGCAATTGTTGCGCACTGCGGCCAATCAGGCTCGTATTTATCAGCTACTCATCATCGATGGCAGGGCCGGAGTAGAAAATTTTGCAGGACTCGCATCCCGAGTTCGGAAAATCTCCGGCACGGAGACCATGAAGATAATCATGCTGCAGGACGGGTTACCGACATCCACCGAACGGGAACCCGACATTGATTTCATCGTATTGGACCCGTTGCCGCCGCAACGGGTGGGTCAGATCTTGCGCCAAGCAGGTGTGACGGTTGGTTTGGGGGTGGAATCGAGAATCCCTGCTTCGTCCCCTGGGGAGGTGGGAGCGGTTTTGCTAGTCGAAGACGACGTCGTCAACCGGCGAGTCGCCGCCACCATGCTTGAAGTACTGGGTTTGCGGGTGGGTACCGCCTCAGACGGCGCGGAGGCAGTGGCGGCTGTTGAAGTCGGTGGTTGGGACTTGATCTTGATGGACTGTCTTATGCCAGTAATGGATGGGATAGCGGCTGCCCGCGAGATTCGCTCGCTGCCGGGCAATCAACGTGATGTTCCCATCCTGGCGATGTCAGCCAATATTTCGGAGGTTGATGTCGCCGAAATAACCGCCGCCGGTATGTCTGGCTGTCTATCGAAGCCATTCAGCGTTGATCAACTGGCGGAGGTGATCGGACCGTGGTTTACCGAGTTGAAGCCGCGAGGGGGAGCGGCGCATCAGTCGGAAAGTGATTCGACCGTTTCGACAGATGATGTCATCAACGATGAGATTTTGGGCCGATTGTCCGAACGGCTCCCACCTGACCGGATGGCTCGACTGGTCGGAACATTCCTGGAAGAGTCACCAAAGCTGTTGGATCGGATGACTGCGGCCATTGATCGCGAGGACTTTGATGATCTTCGACTTGCGTCGCATTCCCTCAAAGGAAGTTCGTCTTTCTTGGGCGCGACTGAGGTAACGGAACTTGCCCGTCAGGTGGAGGGGAAAAGCCAGCAGCCGGATACGTGTATGCCAGTAGTCCAGGAGACAGTGGCGGCTTTCTTGCGCGCTCAACGAGCGCTGCAGCGGCGTTTCCCGACGGCGCTTCGCGCTGACTAGGCTTCTTCGATTGCCTGTTCTACTGATCGCCATGGCAGGTCCTGAGCCACCGCCACGGCTTCGTAAGTTATGTCACCGTGATGCACATTAAGCCCTGAGCGCAGGTGCGGATCTTTTTGGAGTGCGTGACGGTATCCCTGGTCCGCCAGTGCCAGCGTGAACGGCAGCGTTGCGTTGTTGAGAGCGAACGTTGAGGTGCGAGCTACGGCCCCGGGCATGTTGGCTACGCAATAGTGAACAACGCCATCGACAACGAATGTTGGGTCGGCATGAGTCGTCGGATGAGATGTCTCGGCGCAACCACCCTGATCGATTGCTACGTCGACCATGACGGAGCCATCACGCATCATGCCGATCATTTCCTTCGAAATCAGTTTGGGTGCTCCAGCTCCGGGAACCAATACGGCTCCGATCACCAGATCCGCATCTAGTACTTCCTTTTCGATGGCGTCAGTTGTGGAATAGATGGTCTGCAACATGGAGCCGAACTGTTGATCGAGGTCCGCTAATCGACGCAGGTCTTTGTCGATCACGGTCACCCACGCTTCTAACCCCATAGCCATTCTTGCTGCGTTCGCACCCACCACTCCACCGCCTACGACGACAACCTTGGCAGCGGGAACCCCCGGAACCCCGCCGAGTAGTTGTCCGCGCCCACCTTGCTGAACTTCCAGACAATGCGCACCTGCCTGAATCGACATCCGGCCCGCTACTTCAGACATCGGTGCCAGCAGAGGAAGACCGCCATGTCGATCGGTAACTGTCTCGTATGCAATCGCCACGCATTCTGACGCAATCAGTCCCTGAGTTTGTGTGGCGTCTGGCGCAAGATGCAGGTAGGTGAAGAGGATCTGCCCGGGTCGAAGCATTGCAGTCTCGAGTGGCTGAGGCTCTTTGACTTTCACGATCATGTCCGCCCGAGCAAAGATTTCCTCAGGTGAACCGACAACCGTTGCTCCGGCCAGCTCATACGTTTCGTTATAAATACCAATCTTATGCGCTGCGTTTGTTCCGATGATGACGTCGTGACCATGTCGGACGAGTTCTCGTACCGAACTGGGGGTGAGACCGACCCGGTACTCATGCACTTTGATTTCCTTGGGTACACCTATCAGCATGAGTCCTCCTCTATCAAAAGACCGATTGGGACGAGCCTTCGGAGGCACCGCCCACCTATCGACGGTGGAGTTGAAGGTCCAGATATGAGTGTCCCAGGATTCGGTCTAGGACGGAATCTAAGAGGGCCTACTGTCAAAAATCTGGCACTGGTGAGTTACTTTCACACGTGATTTTGGTGGGACTGGTTTTTTCGCACTAGCTGCCGGTCGCCTTTGGATGGAACCATTCATGGAAAATGGGAGTTTTCTCTTTCGTGACTCATGCTCGTTCTGGATCAGTGGGATTTGGCTGTGTCCCTCGGTAAAGCGTGAATCAGTTGCGTGTCGTAACCCCCTCGCTCTGACGGCCTGCGGTTTAACTGATACTTTTTTCTCCGTGAGTTCCGAGACCGGCGCGACGACGCCCGCTGACGATTCGCGATTGATTAGTAACCAAGGGTGGTCAATCTTCAGCCGCATGCTCGCGGGTATGTTTCTTTACGGTGCAATTGGTTTCGGTATCGGATCTTGGTTGGGCGACGCGACCCTCGGGATGTCGATCGGAGCTATTGCGGGATTAGGATGCGGGCTGCTGCTGTCAATCCTGACGATCAGGACCATGAGCCAAGACGATGATGGGCTCCGGATTCCCACTGAATCGCAGAGTTGGTCGTCGCGTATGACTCGCGCGCGCATTAACCAGTCAAGACAGAGGACAACCTCATGACCGCTCTGCCATCCTCGGCCTGGGGATGCAACATAACAGACGGTTGCGACATTCCGGCGCCGAGTTCTGACATTTTCTTTGAGTACGACACGTTATTCGAAATTGGGTTCCTCAAATTCGACAAGCCCATGATTCTGCTGCTTATCGCAGTAGTTTTGGTCTCAGGGTTTTTTATCTTTGCCTTTCGCAAGCCCACTATCGTGCCGCGGGGAACTCAAAACCTCGCAGAGCTCGCCTATAACTTCATCCGCGACATGGTTCAAGAGAATATCGGTAAAGCGGGCGAGAGGTTTATCCCGTTTCTCTTCTCGTTGTTCTTTTTCATCTGGGTAATGAACTTCATGGGCGTGTTCCCGCTCACGATG
>PAAU01000008.1 GCA_002699445.1 Micrococcales bacterium
GCTGCTGGGCAGCGGTGGCTAAATCGTCCCGGCCGTTTGCTGGCATACAGCCTCGGAGTCATTGTGGCCTTTTATGTGTTGCACGTTCTGGTTCTTGCTGGCGTGGAATATGTTGCTTTTGTTTGGATCGGGGTCGACGGGTTGTATGAGCAGGTGCCATGGGTGTTGGCTCTGATCGTGCTGATGTTGTCGTTTGTGGCCTTGATTGCGGTCATTGAGTTGGTGGTCCGCCCCATTGCACCGTTGCGTAAGTTCTTGGGTGTCACGAAAGAACGCATACCGGGCCAGTACAACAAGAAGGTCACCGACCACGAACCACTGGCAGGCGACCAGGCCCAAAGCACCAATCTCCAGAAGAACAGTGCCAACAGACCTCCGGAGCGGGAACTCGTCGCCTCAGGTGAGAACCCGACACGAATCTGACTCGTTGCATTTGCTGCGGCTCGTCGTTAGTTCACCAATGAAGTGGTTGTTCGATGTTGTGGCCCGGTTGGATTGAGGTCCGTGGATATTCGCTGGAAATAGGATGTCCGTTCGCAGTTATCTATGCCGTGGTGGTTCGGTAGGCAGCGATAGCGTCACGAAGATCGTCGCTTGTGCGGTGCCCGAAACTGATCAGGTCGATAAGTTGACGAGGTTGACCGTCTCGGCTCATGGCCCGAGGAAAACACTCCTGGTACCGGCGTCGCTCACCGGCTGCCCAGTGTTTGGGAGAGTTCCGCGAGTCCGATTCACTCCGATGTAATTGTTGTCAAAGAAGTTGTCACGGGTCCGCTCGGTGAGAGTCACACCATTACCTACGTTGCCGCTAGTGATGTTCACCGGAGTTTTTCTATAGTCCCGTTGGCGTTCTGCAGCCAGATCAGCCCTCACCTTCGTAACTAGCTCCTTGAGTCGGAGCACAGACATCGGACTTTACTCGTGTCCTTCATTGCCAACTCGCCGCCGAGAGAGTCTCGAAATGCTTGGACGAGTTAAAGCGTTGCAATGTCGATACATTTACCAGAAATGGAGGCTTGCAGTGATCTGTAAACAGCGATGGTGACGAATATCAGCGGGAATCGATGTGCTTGTTCGTCGCGCTCATCTGTTTGCTAAAGATCGATTCAGTCGACCTGTCAGCAAGTGCATGTGAGGAGCAGACTTGACAACGAATACCCAGATACCGGCGTGGAGTCGTAATGGGCGGCTGAAGAACCCGTCGTGGTTGATGCTGCTTCCTTATCCGGAGTGGCTCGATTTCGCGATCTACCTGTTTTCTGCCGCAGGATTGGCGATTGCATTCTTCCCTGAATCAGGCGGTGCTGACGGGGTCATTCAGACCTTATCCGTACTCGCGCTGGGCTTTTTGGCTCGTCCATTTGGAGCGATCGTTCTTGGGCGCTGGGGCGATATGAAGGGCAGGCGTCGGGTACTGCTCTTTTCTGGTTTCCTAGCTTGCGCCGCAACAGTACTAATCGGCTTGATCCCGACCTATGACACCATCGGCATCGCGGCCCCGATATTGCTTCTCGTCCTGCGGCTTGTCCAGGGATTTGCGCTAGGTGGGGAGTTTCCAGGCACTTTCACTTACCTCGTCGAAGCCGCTCCAGTAGGACGTCGAACCTCTTACGGTTCCATGGCACCAGCGGGAGCCGTCGCTGCGATCCTGACTGCGGCTGTTTTAGTTCTGATCGTTCGGGGAGCGATGTCGGCGGAAGCGTACACCGCCTGGGGTTGGCGAATCCCATTCCTCGTAGGTGGAGTATCTCTATTCTTTGTAGTGGCCACTCGTTTCTCGCTTGCTGAATCCCCCAAATGGTTGGAGGCCCAGAAGGCTGGCGAGTTGTCCGATGCACCATATCGAGACATCCTCAGAAATCACTGGCGAGGCTACATCTCAAGGTTCCTTTTCGTACTCGTTGTAGCGATGTGTTTTCACTTCACCTTCGGGGCATTCTTCGGATACCTCGACAAAGTCATCAAATTGCCGCAGACGGACGTCATGACAGTCCAAACGGTCGATCTGGCTATTTTGGTATTCCTGATATTGCTGTTCGGGCGAGTAGCAGACCGGATCTCTGCTCGCCGAATTCTCTACATAGGACTCGTAGGGATAATCATCACGGCGTATCCGGCCTTCCTGCTCGTCAGCCAAGATTCCCTTGCCAGCGCTATGCTCGGCCAACTGTTATTAGCACCTTTCGTGGCGATGTTGATGGCGCCCTATCCGAGTGTGCTGTCTACTGTCTTTCCGGTACGAGTCAGACTGAGCGGCGAGAGTTCTGGAAATCTTTCCTATGCAGTGGTGGGTGGCTCATTACCGTTGATTTTCGCGCTCGCGTTGACAAGTGAAGGAAGCGTCATCGGTCCTGCCTCTGTTCTCGTGATTACAGCTATCGCTGGTCTGTTTATCTTTCTCCCGATTCGAGGACCTGACGACACACCAAAGCATGATGAAACGCTGGATATGGATCGATAAAAAACGTGATCAGACTGAGGTTTCTAAGTCGTGTGAGTGGCTTTTGACGGTCGGGTTGAGTGGCCATCTCGTTGCTTGTGCGGTGCTCGAAATGTAAATGGATATTTATTTCCGATGCGGGGGCGGGGATGTTGTCCTGTTGATATGAACGTCATTGTGCGGCCTTGAGTTTCGACTCGGCGCCGTATTGTCGTGCCCCGGTGGGTGGTGACAGTGTGATCATGCGCTTAGGTGGCACTTGTCACTTGCTCAACGAGTACGGAATGTAAATGTCGCGCCGCCAGTGCCGATGACAAGTTGCCGGACGCCATCAGGATTGAGAGTCAGGCTATCCGCAACAACCGCTAGATCTCCCGACAACGTCAGTGATCCGCCCGGCGCTATAGCCAGCGCGGCATCTACAACGACGGCGCGACGGTGAACCTCAACGGCGGCACCATCACCGGCAACATCTCCACCAGTATTGGCGGCGGCATCTACATACTCTCTGGCACGTTGAAGAAGAACGGTACGACCATCTACACCGCCGGTTCCGGTGCTCCTTTGCCTCCAATACCGAGCGCGGTGTCTGGCAACACAATCGGTGATCCACCAATCACCAACGACATCCCTTTCCCGACCATCCGTGTCCCGTGACGGCCTGGACGGCGCACACAATCAGCGGTTGGGTTCATCTTCGGGTGGGCCGTGCCACAGTCATGTGACACCCCAATCTTTTTGACAGCCCCGACCAATGATTCCCGCTGTGGCCGAAGAAGAATCGCCGACTCCCTGAAAGAGCTCGGGTCCGCCGAAATTTGAAATTGTTATGTGCAACTCTCTTCGCGGTGCAGTAGCAAATATTCTGGCCTCTTAACGTTGCATGCATAAGTGACCAAGGCACTTACTGAAAGGCGCAGTTGGAGGTGTGTAGTGGGTAGCCGAGTTCTTTTCGGTCCTGAAGTGACTTCGGAGGCTGAGTTAGTAGATCTGGCTCGACGAATTTTTTACTACTTTGATGGGCTTGTTCCTGAGTGCGTCACCATACTGGTGGGTCACGATCTAGGCCTAGATCGAGTTGATCGTTGCTTAGATAAGGCTCTGGTCGGAGGCTGGCCGTTTCGTGATCAGATTGCCAGAGATGTTGATGCGCTTCGTGGTTCTTTGGAATTCGTTGTGTACAGCGAATCAGCAGCAACTAGTTCTGCCACTAACACAGATTTCTTTGCTGTCTGGAATGCGGACTTCAAAGAGGTTGAACCATGGCCCCTAATTTGGGGGAGTCACGCTGCAGCGGAAAGCGCCTTTGTCGTTGACTGGAAAAGGACACGATTCGACGGTGCCGCATTCGTTAATCTGGCGAGCTTGATCGCCGGCGGTGGTAACTCCTGGGAGCAAGAGTCTGATGCAGCATTTCGACACCTCTTGAGAGCGTGCAGTGGGGCAGCGCGGGTCCTTCTTGTCGCAACAGGACCGTCAGTGCAGCACGTCAGTAGCTTCGAAAAAAGTGCCAGCGACGTGGCGGTGGTCTGCGATACCGCGGTGATGGATGAGGATTTGATGGCGGAGCTTCGGCCAGAAATAGTCATGTTCGCTGATCCTGTTTTTCATTTCGGTCCATCTGCTTACGTAGAAAAGTTCCATGAGGCCGTTCTAGATGTTGCCGAGAGCTACGGTTCGTTCATCCTCACGGGGCAGCGCTACGCAAAATGGTTGGCTCGGCGTCTCCCCGAGCTGAATGGTCGAATCATAGGATTGCGGCGGGTCGCCAATAATCCTGGGCAACCCAAGGCATTTCAGAATTTCAACTTGGTCGATGAACCGGCAGTTGTCGGTTTCCCCAACGTGTTAACGATGTTGATGTTTCCCATGGCCGCTACGCTTTCACGGCACCTAGTTCTATACGGATTTGACGGTCAAAACCCCACCGACGACGGGTATCGGCACCACGGTGACAAGGCTCCACTAGCCGATTACATGCCGGCCGTGCGCGAAGTGCACCCGGGCTTGTTCGACGTGGATCTTCCCAGCTATTACTCGAACCATATTGAGAATGTCAACATCATGGTGAACCGGTTAGAAGATCAGGGGAACTTCATTGAGGTTGCGACGCCGTCGCATATCCCCGCCCTTAATTTGCGGCAATCAAACGAGCCGACTGTAGCCGACCAATCACGTCCGTCGGAATCTTTTCACGCCACTAGCATTGCGGATTCTGCCCGCCTACCCAGTGCGAAATACGCGCGACAGATTTACTCAATTTGTCCCCTCTACGGACTTTCCTATGGACACTATCGGGGCTGGGAGCAGACAGTAAGCAGGGTCGCGGTAAGGAATGGTTACCGCTATACGACATTGGCCAATAACGCGGCAGTTGCCGTTGATGGCGTCCACTCGGTTTTCAGCGGCGATTTGTGGCACTCATTATCCAACCGGCAATTCGAGAAGGAACTACGAAAGGCGTTGATGAGCGATGACGGTAATCGCCGTGTTGGCTATGTGCTTTTCTACGCAGCCGATGTCAAGCAAGCAGCGGCGATCAAGCGAGTAGCCGGAGACTATCCCGGCTTAACCTTCGTGACAAACTTCTTGCTGTCAAACGCGCAGTTGGCTTCGGATCGGGCGGCAGTCAACTCCTTGCCCGGACAACAGTTACTTCTAGCGCTGTCGGATACAGCATCAACAAATACGGTTTGGTGTTTGGACAACGAGTTCTTGTTGCGGAAGGTCGAACGAAAGTACCCTGCGCTAGTTGGTCGCTTCAAGGAATGGCCCATGGTTGGAGTCCTTACTGGCCAGGACAGTAGGACACCGGAATCTCCTAGCAACTCAGAACGACTGCGGCTCTACGCACCTGGAAAGTGGTTTGGTTTTAGAGGGTTTGAGGAGGTCATCCGCCTTGCTGAACGAATCGCCGAGGATAAGAGTGAACCTGGTATCGAAATCGTAGTTTCACAAAATAAAAGTAGTGCGGAAAACATTCTTTCCTCTGATGCCATCAACCATATTTGCAAGCGTATGGAGGGCGCAGGTGCCACCTTGATCTACGAAGAGATTAGTGATGAAAGATACCTTCAGTTACTACGCTCTAGTGACGTCTTGTGGCTGCCCTATTCGCCAAATCCCTTTAGATATCGGACCTCGGGCATGTTTGTTGATGCTGCCATAACGGGGATACCGGTGGTTTGTCCGCGCAATACCTGGATGGCAGATCAAATAGACAAGTTCGGTGTCGGCGTTACCTATCGTGAGGGAGATCTGGAAAGTTTGCAGCAGGCACTCCGCGCGATCATGTCAAACCGATCGAGTTTTGCTCAAAGTTCAGCTAACCAGGCAGCTGCGATGGAACAACGATTTTCGCCCAGAAACATTCTGGGATTCCTGGAAAACCTTTCGCTACCGACACGTCAGGGGACCGACCAAAGCGGTCTATCTCAAATGGCGACCGTTGCACGACAGGCGCGAGAGGAACTGGAATACAGTCTTGCTCGTAGTGAGATGTCGCGGTTGGTATCACTCGCGATGTCCGATGACCCACATCGGCAAAAAGTGAATAGTCCACAAAGTGTCCCTCAACGCTAGCCCTACCTACGCGGTTTGATTGAATCATCGTCTTTTGGTTCATCCGGCACTAGGGAAATGCCGCGAGGTTTCCGACTAGAATCGGACCAATCCAGGAGGGTGAACCGCAATGACACCGGCTTCGGGACTACCTGTACTAGGCGCCAAGCGTTACTCACGCAGTGGACCCTTAGGCCAAGGCGCTAAACGGCATCTCTTAATCGGCGGAAGTGGAGTTGTAGGAACGGTACTCAGCGAAGGGCTCGTTGGCCAAGAGCAGGATGTAACGGTGCTGGATCCGATCCCGTCGACGGTAACGGGCGTCGACTGGTGCGAGGGGACCGCGCTGGATTCGGCTGTACCTCTGCAGGATTTGGTGGATGCCTCCGACTATGTGGCCTTTTTGGCTACGGGTGCAAACTCCGGTTGGGCTGGATTAGTAGACGTAGAGATATTTGGCTGCAAGCAGGTTATCGACTGCTGTATAAATTCAACGTCTGTGAGGCGATTGTTCCTAGCGTCCACCAACCACGTCAGCGGAGGGTACGAGTTGGACTCAATGTCTGGCCATCCCGCAGAAGTGCCAGATGCGACATCTCCCTTGCGTCCGGATGGACTCTACGGTGCTGCTAAAGCATTTGCCGAAGCAGTCGCGCGGACTGCTTCTGAGCTGCATCACCTACCCGTCTCTGTTCTTCGTATCGGAACCATGAGGGGTACCGATAGTCCTGAAGCCGAGGTCGAATCTCCTTTACTCGAAAAGTTTGGCGGGCCTGACGAGATACGCATTAGGTTGGAAAAATCCTGGCTTTACCACAGCGACTTTGTTCGAATCTATATTGAAGAGATCACCGCGCCAGAAACCTTCCGGCTGCGTTTCGGAACTAGTAATCCGGGTGCGCTCTGGGACGGCCGGGTGTTGACGTGGAGTCCTCCAAAATGAAATATGAATGATGCGGTCATGGGTTCCCTGTTTTCAAATGTCTCCTTTGTTCATCAGTATGGCTGCGGTCGAAGGTGACTTAAGGTCGGTCACACGCTCAAGGTGACTCGCGGACCGGCGGTGCTGTGGGAATTGTCCCTCGGGGCCGTGGGTACCTAAGAAATTACTTCCCTGCTCGGCACCCCATCCGCTCGACGAACTCAACCAGATACCGATCAACACTTCAGCGTCCTAAAGCCTGCACTTGGTTCCACCGGAGCCGAAGACAGCTACAGTAAGCGACTGGCATTGCCGGAAATTAGCTAGCCAACCTCGAGCAGATCGGTGAGAAATTGTGGTTGGCTAAATGGGTATAGGGCATGTCTGACTGGGACCGCTCGTGAGGAGTTCTAACAGAGAACTGCTGACTAATCATCGCGATCAGAACACGGGCTCGAACTCGTCCAGATTTGTCCAATCAGGGAAGGTAAGTTCCCAAATCCGGTGAATTTTTCTCTCGAAGAAGTCAGCAATTAACAGCACCTCGATTTCCCGCGCTGGATCGTCCTGCGTCTGTATTGTGATAAAGATTCGAACAGCCAACCGGTCTCCGGTTTCAATAACAGCTTCGTCATCAAACGTGACTTGATACCTGATCGGGGTCTTGTACACATCTCGATGTAAGGAATCCATTTCTGCGTATGTCATTTGCTTGCCATTTGTCCACATGGAAAAGTCCGGGTGATAATAAGTCGAGATGAGATCGGCTTGCTTCTTCTCGACCATCTCGTTGAACATCTCTTGCAGGAACTCACGGGTAGAAAATTGAGGAGGACTCTGACTACTGTCAGCCTTTCCCGTACCTGAATCGAGAGACATGCTTGAGAATAGCGAAAGCGTCTCAACCAGTTCAGGGCCAATGAAGATCATCGTTAGCTGCTAACGGATAGTGACAGATGTCAACGGACATGTAATGTCCGGCGATAACGGATATCAATTTCCTTCAATAAGACATTAATTCCCGATGCGGGGGCTCGGGAATTACTCCGTCGATGTGGATGTGACAGGACGGCGTCGAGTGTGTTCTCGGCGCCGCAGTGTCGTGTCCAGGTGGGTGGTGTGGAGACCACCGTGGTTTACGGTGCCGCCTTAATGCTCATAGGCCTTCGGAGACGGAACTCATCGCGGCACGCGGGAACACAACACGATTCTGACTAGTCGCATTTGCTGCGGCTGGTCGTTACTACACCAATTACACGGTTGTTCGACGTTGTGGCCCGGTTAGATTGAGGTCCGTGGATATTCGCTGGAAATAGGATGTGTGTTTACAACAGC
Source organism: Micrococcales bacterium (assembly GCA_002699445.1). Lineage (GTDB taxonomy): Bacteria > Actinomycetota > Actinomycetes > S36-B12. The sequence continues at coordinate 8,259 of PAAU01000008.1, forward strand.
CTCACCCCCAGCGGCTCGATCAGCACCGACTGGTGGTCCCCAATGACGGCGACCTGGGACCAAATGGCTCTGCATTCCACTGATATCCAGCACGGTCCGACAATGCTGCTAGAAGTCGCTCAGCCCGCTACGGCAGTGACACCAACACAACAGCTTCTAGCCCCCTCATAAGTCGAAACAAGCCAGTGCCTGCCCTTTTCTGATTGATGTTTAGCGTGCGTTGGCTGCAGGCACGAGCGTAGGCTGCGGACATGCTGTCCCGGACTGTCTATGTCGGTGTTATTTCGGGTGTTTTGTCTGGGAGCGTGTTGCTAGCACCGGGGGCGTTGTCGGCGGATGATCCGATGACGGTGGGCTCCGGTGAAGATCGTTGCGTAGTGCAGCGGGACGCTGATTGTGAGGGCGTGGATTTAGCCGGAGTGGATCTGCGGAGAGAGTCGCTGCATGATGCGAATTTTTCTAATGCCGACTTAAGTAAGGCAGATATGGATCGAGTGAAGTTACCTGATGCTGATTTGCGTCGCGTGGATTTCACGAAGGCGGATTTGGATCGTGCGAATCTGAACGATGCTGACCTCACCCGAGCTGATTTAGATCGTGCGAAACTTGACCGTGCGGCGTTGCGGGATGCGGATTTGAAGAAGGCGTACCTAGGCAGAGTCTCGATGAGACGGGTTGATCTCACAGATGCGGACTTGACCAAAGCCAAGCTCATGAAAGCGAAGTTGCAACAAGCCAACCTGACGAATGCGGACTTGAGGAAGGCAAACCTGAAGAAGGCCAAGCTAGGTCCCATCGGCAAAACAAGGGCCGCAACCAAAGGTCGCGCTGTCCGCGCAACACCCGGCTGTGCACCCAACTGCCGAGGCGCATATCTAGTGGGCGCTGACCTCTCCAAAGCCGAGTTGCTTTACGCAGACCTGTACTTCACTGAGCTAACCGACGCGGATCTAACCGGTGCGGATCTGCGTGGTGCAGATCTGGCAACCGCCACCCTCATAAACGCGAAACTAACGCGCGCAAACCTCGACGCGGCAAACGTACAGTACGCCGATTTAAGGGATGCAGATCTGATATACGCAAGCCTACGGACCGCTGATCTGACTGGGACGGATCTTCGCGGAGCAGACCTGCAGAATGCGAACCTCAGCCAGGCGATACTGCGCGGCGCCGACTTAAGCCACGCTGATCTAGACGGTGCGAGTCTGCTCGCTGCCGACCTTCAGGGCGCGGACCTGACCGGCGCAAACGTGATGAAAGCGGACCTTCGGGACGCCACGTTGTGCGGGACGATATGGGTCGACGGTCGCACCCTGAATGACAATTGCTAAACGACTCAATGCTCGTTGAGCGCAAACTCCGACATTGGTGGTGAGGTGACAGCGATGCATGGTGGTGGGGTTCACCGTCGGATGAAACCCGCACTGGCGGTGTGTGGGAGCGGAGGTTGTGAACGCCTACTCGCATACTTTGCACTACCCAAAGACCGGCAAGATCTGAAGGACGTCATCACGGCCTATCGAGCGACGGTGTAAAACTTCAATCCGTGATGACATTCGCAGACTGTCTCACGACATCTCACGCGGTACGAGCGTTGCGCCACTGGGCGGCAGCAACTGCTCCGCAGATCACCAGAACAACTCCTCAATCCTGATCGTCAAACAGGCGACGAAACTCCAACTCCCGGAACTCAATGTGCGTGACACTCTTTGTCGAAATGGCTACGATTTTCATCAAGTCAAGGGAGGTCGTCGAGTGTTTGCTTTGGCCGTAGGCGCATTTCTCGTGGCCTTCGCTTTGGTGTTGAGCAACCGCCGAAAACCCGCGATAGGTCTGGCGATCCTACTGATGGGAGTCTGCGTCGTTTTCTATTACGTCCACAGCTTTGAGGTGGACTGGCCATGGTGACAGGAGACCAAGCAGCGGCGGAGCAGAGCCCAACCGGGGAACGCAGTTTTTCCGCCCTGTTTAGCGACAAAAAGAAGTTCGAGTTGCTGTCCGATGAAGCGGCATATCGGCTGGCACGATTTTTCAACTACTTTGGTCTGATCGTTCCTATGTTGGTTGTGTTGGCCGCCATGGGATATCAGGTCTTTGGCGATGAATTGCCTTGTTCGCACTGCAATATGCAGCGGCTGGGTTTTTTCATGTTGGCCCTTGGTCCAGCGTTGAATCTGAGATTTGGCTTCCGTCCCAGCCACTATGGGATAAGTCTGGCCGGTGCATTTTTCCTGGGTACCGTGGCTCTTGACATGATGGTGCGGATTTCAAATCAGAACCTGGACGGTTGGGGACCAAAGGCGCTTGGTCTGCACATGTACGGCTGGTCGTTAGTGATTGCTCTCATTGGCGGAGTGGCGTTGGTCGTGATGTTTCTTTGGGAAAGGCAGTTTGATCTTTCGCGAACGGCAGAGTTCCGGCCCAGCAGGAAGGCTTCTGGCTTATTAGTAGCGGCTTTCGCAGTTGCACTGGTAATCATCGGACTGGATCTTGTTTCCGTGATTTTCGAATGTGGAATAGGGCTTTGCCCAGATGCCCCTCCTACGGACTACCCATTCCTATCTTGGATTGTCTCGTTGCTGTAAGACCATTTTTCAGAAAGAAACAAGACTCCCATGGGGCTAGTCAGGTACGGCGCGACATCCTGACATTTTCCGAACTGTTCTAAGTGGATCTCTGATTTCTAGCGCTAACGGATATTAATTTTCGTGGATGGGAACGGGATGCGCGCTGACCTGCGCTTCGCGGGCTATCCGATCACACGAGTATTGCTTAGCGTTTCGCGATGAATTGCGGCTTGACTGTCCATACATTCGGGTTCTGTACACTCGGGTTCTGTCGGCAACGACGTCGATGGAATCGTTGGGAGTGATCGGTAATGGCCCTATCAAGACGTTTTGCGGCAGCGGCGGCGTCACTGTGCCTGGTTGGTGGGGTACTGCTGGCGACTGGTCCCGCCCAGGCGGAGCAGAATACCTTCTTTGAGACAAAGAACGGCAAGGTGAGCTGCGAAATGTCCAAGGGGAAATCAGTGGGCACGGAGGTCAATTGCCTGGTCATGGGAAAGAAGATCAAGTCAGCGACATTGAAGAAAAACGGCAACGTGAAAAAATGCAAGGGCGAGAAGTGTGCTGCCAACCCCCCGGAGGATACCGGTGTCTTGAGGCCTAAGGAAGCGACAGTAACTGGCCCGTTCACCTGTCGTGCGAAGTCCAAGAAGGCCGTCGTATGTAAGGTCACTAAGACGGGTGCTGGATTCAGGATGAACTCCAAGCCAAAAATCAAAAAAATTGGAGGTGCTACCCCGTAGCCAACGAATACGGCGGTGGCTGAAAAATCTTCGATTTTAGCGGTGGCCTAAGGTGATGGCGGCCCGGCATCACCCGCAATGGGTGATGTACCGGGATCACAGCCCGGCGCAACTTCGATGGCGAACTCGTCTCGGTTGTAGTTTTGCATTGGATCCGAATCGCGGCGTTA
>PAAU01000009.1 GCA_002699445.1 Micrococcales bacterium
TGCAGGGTACAGTTGCTGGCGGAAAAGCCCCCTGGGGCGGCGGCATTTACAACAACGAATTCAAAGACCCTGATAGCGGCGAATATGTTAAAGCGACAGTGAACCTCAACGGCGCCAGCATCGAGACCAACCACGCCAACATTGGTGGCGGCATCTACAACAACAGAGGGACGGTGGAGCTCCAAGGCGACGGTTACCTGGTCGGGGGCGGCGAACCAGGAGACGCCAACACCGCCGACTCTTTCGGGGGCGGTATCTACAACGACAATGGACGAGTGACCCTCAACAGCGGCGAGATCACCTACAACACAACCAAAGGAGATGGTGGCGGCATCGTAAACACCGGGCACTCGGCCATGCTGACCCTCAACGGTGGCAGCATCGACCACAACAAAGCCAAATACGATGGTGGCGGTATCTACACCACGATTAAGGCAAACGTAGACATGCGTGGCGGCAGCATCAGCAACAACACGGCCGAAGATGGCGGTGGTATTGGAGGTTATATAGCAATGGACATCACCGGCGGCGAGATCACCAACAACAAAGCCACAGGCGGTGGTGGCGGCATCTACATGCATAAGGGCGAGTTGAACGTGAATGGTCAGGAGATCAACAAAGAAGATGCGGCCAGGAATTTCGTGCACGACAACACAGCCAACGACCCCAACACCCAAAACATTCGTTTCCCGTGACGGCCTAGCCGGCACGCACCACCGGTGGCGGGGTTCATCTTCGGATGGGCCCGGCCACAGCCATGTCCAAGGCCAAATCTTTTTGACAGCCCACACGCCCAGATTCCCCCCACCAGTGTTTTTTTTGCCCCCCGGAAGTGGGTGGGTGAGGCCGTTAGCGGGGTTGTAGCGGGGTTTTGCGGCCTTTAATGGTGGGGTTGGTGGTTTTGGTGCCTGGTTGCTTTTGTCCCGTTAAATCGCGTTAAACAGCATCAAACCGCATGGCGGGGTTTCGGTCTTGGGGCACGAAGTTGGGGCACGCGGTATTTACGCACCCCCAGAAATGCGAAAAACCCCCGGAAACTGGGGGTTTGTGCGGTGGGCGCAACAGGACTCGAACCTGTGACCCCCTCCTTGTAAGGGAGGTGCTCTAACCAACTGAGCTATGCGCCCGCAGCAGAAGTATGGCAGCCCAAACGGCGCGCTCTGCAAGTGGTTAGTCGATATCAGCCAAAATCTGCTTGTATTTCTCTGGATCTCGTGGCGTACCCAGGTCCGTGATCACACTGCCCGCGACCACACCTTCACGATCAATCACGAAAGTCCCCCTGTCGGCGGCACCGATTTTTTCGAAAAAGACTCCATATTTTTTCGCCACCTCCCCATGCGGCCAGAAGTCAGAAAGCAGCTCAAACCTCAATGACTCCTGTTCAGCGAAGGCTCGAACAGTCTCGAAAGAATCGCAAGAAATACCCAGAGTTATCGCATCTAGATCACTAAAATCTCGAGACATGTCACGCACTCCGCAGAGTTCCGGCGTACAGATCCCGCTAAAGGCAAAGGGATAGAAGATGAGGACTACTCGTTGACCACGAAGCTCCGAAAGCGTCAAACGTCGCCCTCGCGACGTGCGAAGATCGAAATCTGGCGCGGATTCTCCCGGCTGCGGAACCATGTTTAGTTCACCCACTCAGCCACGGCCGACAAACCGAGTCGCATTCCAGTCTTCTGCCGCACTGATCGTGCCTGTAACGCGAAGACCTGAAGTCGGCCCTGCTTCTGAGATGTCCTCTGGCTCTACATGACCTTCACGACCGGGCTTGGGAGTCAGTACCCAAATCTCACCACGCTCGGCAAGTAATGTTGTTGCGTCCAATAACCCATCCACCAGGTCGCCGTCTTCTTCGCGCCACCACAACAACACGACATCCACTACATCGTCGTAGCCATCATCGACCGAGGGCTGTCCGGCAGCTTCGGCCACCGCGGTCAAGAGATCTTCGTCCAGACCCTCATCGTCTCCCAGTATCTGCACCACCGCGTCGGGCTTAATGCCCAGAACGCCTCCGGTACGCGTCGTCACTTAGTGCCTCCAGTCTCAAACGGCGATGCGCTGTTCTCACTCCTGCGTGCCATGACCGTAGTCCACCGGAGACTCACGTCATGCGCAACCGATTTCGGTAACTGTTCTCCGTATCGACCGTTCACTAAGCCACAATCTCGTTCAAAAAGCGGTTCTCGCCAGGAATATGCTCGTGACAGCGGAAACCAAGAGTGGGCGTACGAAATGACCTATCGCGAAGAATCTAGTGTTCCGTGGGCAAGCGCGGCCGCCGCAATCCGTCCAGCGCAGTCCCAAGCCGCCAATCCAGCCGATGGAGGAATGGGTATCTCCGGCATCAATCACCAGAGTTCGGTCGCCTCCGCGCCTGAAAGCCCGATCAACGCAATAGTAGAGACAAGCGTCATGGCCTGGTTCTACCTTTACGCAGGCTTTGACAGTTCTGAGGAGGATCGCTTTGAACGACATTCCTGAAACTCACCTGTTGGAAGCCGGCGGGTTGCCTAGCCAATATGTCGACACCGATCCGGAAGAGACACAAGAATGGCTCGACTCGTTCGACGCGCTTATAGACCAGGTGGGTGAGCACCGTGCCCGGGTCGTGATTTTGCGGATGTTGCGACATGCGGCCGAACGAAACGTTGGCATCCCTACTCTTAGAGGCACCGACTACATCAACTCAATACCGCCGGAAAAGGAACCGGACTATCCCGGCGACGAGGCCGTGGAGCGTCGAATTCTCGCCTACATCCGCTGGAATGCGGCGGTCATGGTCCATCGAGCCCAACGGCCGGGAGTCGGTGTCGGTGGACACATTTCCAGTTATGCGTCCTCAGCCAGCCTCTACGAAGTGGGTTTCAACCATTTCTTTCGCGGTCAAAATCACCCTGGTGGTGGTGACCAAATATTCTTCCAAGGACATGCCAGCCCGGGGTTCTACGCGCGCGCCTTCCTTGAAGGCCGACTGGACGAAACTCGCATGGATGGGTTCCGCCAAGAACTGTCCCAGCCAGGTGGTTTGCCGTCCTACCCCCATCCACGCCTGATGTCTGATTTCTGGCAGTTTCCAACGGTGAGCATGGGCCTCGGTCCGATGGATGCCATCTACCAAGCCCGATTTAATCGATACCTGCATCATCGTGGAATACGGGATACCTCAGGCCAACGCGTTTGGGCGTTTTGTGGTGATGGTGAAATGGACGAACCGGAATCGCTGGGCCCCATCTCATTGGCTGCACGCGAGAACCTCGACAATCTGGTCTTCGTAATCAACTGCAATCTGCAACGACTGGACGGACCGGTGCGAGGCAACGGTAAAATCATCCAGGAACTCGAGTCGGTCTTTCGCGGTGCCGGGTGGAACGTCGTGAAGGTGATCTGGGGTCGAAATTGGGATCCCCTGCTCGCCCAAGATTCCGAAGGCGCTCTTGTTTCCCTCATGAACGACACCCCCGACGGTGACTTTCAAACCTACAAAACCGAGGATGGAGCTTTCGTTCGCGAAAACTTCTTCAATAGGGATCCGCGGACCTCGCAACTCGTCGCCCACATGTCCGACGAAGAGATCTGGTCACTGCGTCGCGGCGGACATGATTACAACAAGATCTATGCGGCTTACGCCCAAGCGATGAAGCACACCGGTCGCCCAACAGTCGTACTCGCTAAAACCATTAAGGGCTACACCCTTGGCTCGCACTTTGAAGGGCGCAACTCCACACATCAGATGAAGAAGCTGAGTCTCGATGATTTGCGTGGTTTTAGAGATCGTCTTGAAATCCCGATTGCCGACAGTGATCTGGACGAATACCTGCCTCCCTACTACCACCCTGGTCCTGAAAATCCGCATATCAAATACATGCATGAGCGAAACCAAGCCATGGGGGGTTCTATCCCCACTCGCCTTCCACGATCCGGCTCGCTTCCGCAACCACCCGAGAAAGCTTTCGAGGTCATGCGCAGAGGATCTGGAAAACAGCAGGTAGCCACCACGATGGCCCTAGTCCGACTAATTAAAGACCTCATGCGCACCAAGGAAATGGGTGATCGCTTTGTGCCGATCATTCCCGACGAGGCACGGACCTTTGGCATGGACAGTCTCTTTCCCACGGCAAAGATCTACTCACCGCAAGGTCAGACCTACACCTCTGTCGATCGTGAACTTATGCTGTCCTATAAGGAAAGCGAACAGGGCCAGATTCTGCATGAAGGCATCAATGAGGCCGGCTCAGTAGCATCTTTCGTCGCAGCTGGTTCGTCATACTCAACGCACGACGAACCCATGATTCCGATCTACATCTTCTACTCGATGTTCGGTTTTCAGCGTACCGGTGACTCCTTTTGGCTGGCGATGGACCAGATGGCACGTGGCTTTGTTGTCGGAGCAACAGCGGGTCGAACGACACTGAACGGAGAAGGTCTCCAACACCAAGACGGACACTCACTGCTACTGGCTTCCACAAATCCAATAGTGCGTGCCTACGATGCGGCCTACGCCTACGAACTGGGGCACATCGTTAAGGACGGCCTGGCCCGCATGTACGGACCAGAGCCCGAAAATATCTACTACTACCTCACCGTCTATAACGAGCCGATCAATCAGCCGGCCGAACCTGAAGGCGTAGACGTCGACGGGATACTACGCGGAATGCATCGGATCTCAGCGCTTCCAGATGCGCGGGCACAGCTATTAGCGAGCGGCATTTCGGTGACCTGGGCGCTAAGGGCGCAACAAATGTTGGCCGAGGAATGGGGCATTCCCACCGACGTGTGGTCTGTCACCTCCTGGAACGAACTACGACGTGACGGACTAGACGTCGATCGGGATAACTTCCTTAATCCCGATCGCCCTGCCAATACGCCCTTCATCACCCAACAACTCGCTGGGCGCGAAGGCCCTGTTATCGCCGTATCGGACTATATGCGTGCGGTGCAGGATCAAGTAGCACAGTGGGTGCCCACTAATTTCCATTCTCTCGGCACTGATGGCTGGGGACAGTCCGACACGAGAGGTGCACTGCGACGTCACTTCCTCGTTGATGCGGAATCGATCGTTGTGCGTACTCTGACGGCTCTCGTCGATCGGGGTGAAGTCACTCGGGAGCAAGTAGCCGCCGCTATTCGCAACTACCAGCTCACCGATCCAGCAGCCGCAGATGCAGGAAACTCTGAGGGTTCTGGCTAGGGCAAACGCGCAAATACGATCAAAACCCATAACAATAGATATGTGAAATCAACCGATCGATATTTGCGCTACCTGAACGATGAGCGGCGTGCCGGGCGAATGTACCGGGCACTTGCAGACCTGACCAGTGGTGACCGTCAAGAAGCCCTGCTCGCATTGGCAGAGATCGAGGAACGACATGCGACCCACTGGATATCTCTCCTCAACAAGGCGGGTGTAGCCGTTCCCGCTGATGACGGTCGACTCGATCCCAGTGACGAGGAAATTCTGAAACGCGCTCGCCAGTTCTCGCTCGATAGTGTTCTGTCGGATCTGGAAGAAGCAGAACGAGAAGCACAAGGCGTCTACGACAATGAGCCGGACGCAGCCCAAGGCATGGCTCATGACGAACGGGAACATGAACGCGTCCTGCGAGAGATGGCAGACACCGCAGCCGCAAGGACAACTCCGGCAAAGAGCATCGCTGAAGTCCGTCAGGCAATGAATGACAGCGAACCGTGGCACCGCACCGATAAGTCGGGTTCATTGCGCGCAACCGTCTTCGGAGCCAGCGACGGTTTGGTCTCAAATACTGCGCTCGTCATGGGCTTTGCCGGATCCACTGCATCGGGTGCAACGTCCAGCAGCACCGTCTTATTTGCCGGTATCGCTGGTTTGCTCGCCGGGGCGTTTTCAATGGGTGCTGGGGAGTATGTCTCGGTGGCGAGCCAGCGAGATGTTTTCGCTCGCGAGATCGCCTTAGAGAAGTCCGAGTTGGAGACAAAGCCGCTTGAAGAACAGCGAGAATTAGAGCTGATCTATCGCGCCAAGGGACTCGATCGCGAGACAGCTAAACGCACCGCAGAGACGATAATGGCTGATCCCGACGTAGCGCTCGACACCCTGGCACGAGAGGAACTGGGCCTCGACCCCGACGAACTTGGATCACCTGTCAAGGTTGCCCTGTCTAGTTTTGTGGCCTTCGCTGCAGGGGCCATTGTCCCGGTCATCCCCTACTTCTTTACGTCCGTGCTGAGCGAAACAGTTGCATTCGTGTTGTCCATCGCCTTCGCCGTCGTGGCTCTCATCGCGGTCGGTGGCTCAGTGGGGCGGATGTCTGGGCTCGGAGTGGCGCGGTCGGCAGGAAGACAACTGCTCGTCGGGGGCGGTGCAGCCGCAGTGACATTTGTTCTAGGACGGGTGGTGGGATCGTCACTGGGTTGACGTAACCCTGATGTCTAGCAAGGACGCCTAGCCCACCCGGTGTAGCCATCTCACGGAAGCACCTTCACCGGCGTAGCGGAATGGCTCCAGTTCCTCATCCCAGTCGGCACCCAAGAGGGTGCGTAGCCGCGACTGAAGGTCGTCGCTCTCCCCTGCGTCAGACATCGCTCCTCGAAGCCGATCTTCGTTGACCACCATGTCCCCGTGAACACCAATGGTGGCCCGGAACATACCTAGGCCAGGTGTTACTGCGTAGCGTTCACCTTCTCTGCCCGGAGTCGGCTCTTCAGTAACTTCAAATCGCAGTGGGGCAAACCCTGCCAACGAACTCGCCAGTGCGGCGCCGGTACCGGGGGGTGATTGCCATGACCATTCGGCTCGAACAGATCCGGGCACCACAGGTTGACCGGTCCATTCGAGAGAGATATCAACCTCCAGCACCTGCGTGAGTGCCCATTCAACATGGGGACTCAACGCGCGTGGGCATGAGTGGATGAACACCACTCCACGCGCTGGCGTGGCATCGGCGTACATCGGCATGAGCGGACTCGACATTTCAGCCTCCTTCGGTCGAGGGTCGCCTTCCCCTGCGTCCTCACCGAACTGGCATTTCGTCGTGTGACTGGTATCCGCTACCAACTGGTCGTGACGCAAACGGCGTCGCAACCAGTCAACTATTCAATTTGTTCACTTTGAACAGTATCGTTGTCGCCAGCGCTAGCCTACATTGGTGTAACTCCGTTACCGGCTCGTAATCTTCTGCCATCATGAACTAGGCGGCTGAAAGCGGCAGGATTCTGAGATGATCTTCAGTGAGCAAGACGTATTTGGTGCGGGTGAAACCGTCATCAGCAGTTGGAGTGCCGGAACTGGTCCCACTGGGATCCTTGTCCTGAGCGACTTTGGGGCACCCGCAGTCTGCTGGCGCGATTTTTCGGAAAGCCTCGCAGCGGACTTTCGAATCGTGGGATTCCACTACCGCGGAACTTATGGTTCCAGTCGGCCGCTAAATGAATCTCAGACAAGTGTCGATGACCACGTGGCCGATGCGATGGCAGTACTAGATCACCATCGCATGTCAGCTCCCATCGTGGTTGGTTGGTCGACCGGAGCGCCGGTAGCATTCCGTTTGGCTGCCACCTACCCCGATCGGGTACGAGCGTTGCTGGCAGTCGCTGGTGTCCCCCGGGCCAGCGACAGTGCCGGTCGGCTAGTGGAACTTCTTTCAGGAACACTGATTTCGGGAGCCGCTAAAGTTGCCCGGCTGATGCCCAACCCGTTGCGGTCTCTGATCAACAAGGCGCCCGTCGACTCCGCCACAGCAAACTTCCTCCAGCGCAGTGGATTGTTGTCTGCCGAAGTAGACAAGGAACTCTTGACTCAAGTGATCGCGGGTTATCTCGAACAAGACCCCAACTGGTACCTGCGACTAGTCGCCGGCGAGGCCCGTTCTAAGTCCAGTGACTCCGGCCCGCTCTCTTGTCCGGTGCGAATCCTTGCAGGCCGCTCTGACATTTTGATACCTGCGCCGCTCGCACTCCAAGCGGCTCAGCGTATCCCCGATGCCACGCTGGAGATGGTTCCCGGTTCGCACTTCTTACCACTCGAACGTCCAACCGTGGTAGCCGACACACTTCGCGAGATCGCGTCCTGACCTTCCTTACTAGGCTCCGCCGATTCCACCGTCAACGGGGGACGATCGCAGGCAACTCAACGACCAACGCCGAGTTGCCTCGCGATGAGCATCCGTTGCACCTCAGATGTTCCTTCGCCAATCTCCAAGACCTTGCTATCACGCCAGAACCGCGCGACCGGATACTCATTCATAAAGCCATAACCACCGAATATTTGAGTCGCTTCGCGGGCGTTGGTGACGGCCGCTTCAGTCGTATGTAACTTTGCAATAGCGGCCTGATGTTTGAAAGGCTCACCAGCGAGCAGCCGGGCACCTGCCTCGTAATATGACAGCCTGCCCAGATGAGTGCGTGCTTCCATATCCGCAATCTTGAACGCGATGGACTGGTTACTTCCGATGGAGCGACCGAACGCCTGTCGTTCATTTGCGTAAGCGACGCTCTCGTCCACACAGCCCTGACACAGCCCAACCGCGAGCGCGGCGATCGCAATTCTTCCTTCGTCCAGAATGCGAAGGAACTGCGCGTAGCCACGACCCTCGCCACCTAGCAAGTTTGCGGACGGCACGCGAACATCGTCGAGGAAGAGCTCATGGGTATCAGAGGCGTTCCATCCCACCTTGGAGTATTTCGGAGCCACGGTTAACCCAGGAGTTCCGGACGGGACGATGAGCGCAGAAATCTCTGGTTCGCCGTCGGCGGTTACGCCCGTCTTCGCGGTAACCGTTATCAAGCCCGTGATGTCTGTCCCGGAGTTCGTGATAAATACTTTGGCACCATTGATGACCCAGTCATCGCCATCTCGCACTGCAGTAGTGGCGATATCACCGGCATCGGAACCGCTGCTGGACTCTGTCAACCCAAAAGCGCCCAACGTCTTACCAGTTGTGAGGTTGGGCAGCCAGGTACGCTTTTGCTCCTCGGTTCCGAATCGATAAATGGGCATAGCGCCCAGCGAGACTGCCGCTTCCAAGGTGATCGCTATAGAGGAGTCGACGCGTGCCAATTCTTCGATCGCCACGCAAAGCGCGAAGTAATCGCCCCCCATTCCGCCGTATTCCTCGGGGAACGGCAATCCGAATAGCCCCATTTCCCCCATTTGCCGGACGAGGTCATAGGGAAACTCTTCGCGCTCATAAAAGTCGCCAATAACCGGCGCCACTGCGTCATGAGCGAATGCTTCGACTGTCTTACGTAGTTCCTCATGCTCTGCTGAGAGCCGGAAGTCCAACACGGGAATGCCTCCTCGTATCTGCGCTTGCGGCTACGGTACCCGCACCGTAGCTCACCTGCCGGACTGCGGTACCCGCGCGCCGTCGGCAACCGTAGCCTCATTGCGGCTCGACAGTTTCTCCAGTTACTCCGCAACAGCGCCCGCGTCCGAATAGGGTGCTGGAATGATTGTCCAACATCTCACCGTGGGCGGGCTACGCACCTACGGTGCCGACCCGTTGGAAGTCGACCTGGCACCGCTGACGTTACTTTTCGGCCAAAACTCAGCAGGTAAGTCGACTCTGTGCTCGATATTGCCGATCTTGCAGCAAACAGCGCAACATCCAGAAACCCTGTCATTGACCGGCCCTATGGCCGGAGGTAGTGCCTTTCGCTCTGCGATCCACGACCACGATCTCAATCTACCCTTGACCCTGGGGCTCGGTTGGAAGGGAACTGACCACACCGTACGTTCCGCGGCCGCTGAATACCGTTGGGATCCGGATACGGCTAGAGCCAAACGGAACCACCTCATTTTGGGCACTGATTCTGACTATCGAACCGTCTCCGGATCACCTGCCCAGTTCACTGCCGACGAAGCAGCTCTGGTGTCGAAGTTCGCGGTCGAGTTTCGAGATGTGCTGGATCGTAGTTTCCATCTAGGACCCATGCGGGCTAGACCTGATCGAACGACATCCCTGAGCGGTATCGGTGATAACTACGTCGGACCAGCTGGCGAACTCATGACCGAACTCTTAGCGACGCGCCCCGAACTGCTGACTCAAGTGAATCGCTGGTGCGACGAGCTCGAACTGGGCTATCGCGTCAAAGTATTGTCACCCACCTCGGAAGACATCCTCGCGACAGCTGGTGACTTTACCGTTCTTGCTCTAGAAGACACCCGAGTCGAACCTCCGCTCCTGGTGTCACCGACAGCAGTTGGGTATGGGATCGGTCAGCTGCTTCCGGTCATTACGCAATGCTGCATCGATAGTGATGGCATCGTCATCATCGAGCAGCCTGAGGTTCATCTACATCCCAAGCTGCAGGCAGCCGTGGGGGACCTACTGGTCGACACTGTCACCGAGGGTCGAAATCAACTTCTTCTAGAGACCCACAGCGAACACTTGATCTTGCGATTGCTGCGTCGAGTGCGTGAAGGAGTTCTCAACGTCGATGATCTGGCGATCTTGTATGTGGACTTACACGAAGACGGTGCAGCCTTCATTCAGCGACTGGAGCTGGACCGCAGTGGGGAACTCGTGGACGGTTGGCCCGGCGGTTTCTTTGAGGAGAGACTCACCGAGGTCCTCCCCGGGTTGGGCGTGGATCGGTGAGTGACACCGCGCGACGACTGTCGGTATTCAACGTCGGCATCGGGTCCTCCGCGGTACAAGACTTTGGAGGCGACCCCGCGCTGCGGCGGGCCATCCATGAAGAACTGCTGGAAGACCTCATGATCCACGGCCGACTCATCTTCGCTTCACAGGACCATCTCTCCGACTTCGTAGCCGCAGTGCGGCAACTGCCCACATCACTGTCCAAAGCCTGGGAAACCGTCCTCACCTCCGGACGTGTAACTATCGGCGTAATCGACCCGCAGAAGACACCAGGCATCGACAACCTCATGGAACCGGCTCTCCTGGATGAACGCTATGCCGACGCAATGCAACTGGTTCTTGTCGAAACAGCTCAGGCGGAAATTCTCGGAGTGCCACCGGAAGAATTCTCCGCTCACTCCCCAGAAGGCCTGGTCGAAGTAGGGCGGCTGACCACAGCGACGCGCACTGCGACGATTTTGGCGGCTCGTCAAGTATTGACGGCTCCGTTGCGTCACGGCGCCAGCCGGGAAGATGAATGGCGAGAGCGACTGCGTCCCCTCGCGATCAACTCCCGCCCCATCGTGATTTATGACAAATATGCTGGGGTTCAAGCCGCAAGACGTTACATCTATGACCGACCACAAGGCGATGGATTGACTTGGCTTCTTCGGCATCTAAGCACAGTGTCGGGACAAAAAGTTCGAATTATTACGGCAGTCCCATTCAAGTCAGCCCCTCGGGAGCCTATGGATGTGGAAGTGGTGCGAAGAGGTCTCGTGGAACTACATCGTTCCTTAAAAAATCCACTCAAAATGGATATCGTTCTCGTGCCCGAACGCACTCGCGATGGGGACCACATTGAGCGGTTCGGCCATGACCGTCATATTCGATTTGGCCAACGAGCAGCCCTCGCCTTAGGGATGGGAGTCCAGTCGTTTTCGATGAAGCACTTCCAGGAAACCATTACGGTAGCTCGGCTACCGATTGCCGATGCTCGCAAACGGGAAGAACGCCAACTGCGGGCGGCGTTGCGTCCGCCGCCAGGAGGCTGGTGGGTGGATCCCGCCCCTGAGCCGGAGGCCGATCAACTCAGTCCCCCAGGAACTGAGTCCAGTCCATAGGCCCCTGGGGAATCAGTGCAGGATCAAATCTGTCGATCAGCATCGTCATCGAGACCGACTCCCCCGGTGATGAGAACCGCAACGACTGGCCCAGGATCTGCAGAAGCTGCTGCTGGGACCACCCCCGCTCTTTCAATTGACGCAGCGTAACGGGCATCTCTCGCTTCGCGAGACGCTTTCCCTCAGCGTCTACGACTAAGGGGACATGCAGGTATCTGGGGGTAGGTAAACCTAAGAGCTCTTGCAGCAACACCTGTCGGGGTGTCGACGTGAGTAAATCATCCCCGCGAACAACTTCGGTCACTCCTTGTGCAGCATCATCGATGACAACCGCCAAGTTATAGGAGGGAACTCCATCCGCACGAGCGAGGACTACATCATCTACTCCTCCCTGCTGACGACCCAACCGAAGATCGAAAAACTCTCGCGCTTGGTGGTCCGAGCGCAGCCTTAAGGCGGGAGACCTACCCTGCTGACGCTTTCGAGCCTGAGTTTCGGGGTCCAACCTGCGGCAGGTTCCCGGATAGGCACCAGGCATCTCGTGTGGTGCGCTCACCGCGGATTCGATTTGTTGACGTATCTCCCGTCGAGAGCAATAGCAGGGATAAACCAGACCACGAGCCGACAAATCTTCGATCGCCGTTCGGTAGATGGCAAACCGATCACTTTGCCGAATAATCTCGCCATCCCAATCCAGGCCCAACTCACTGAGGTCTACTAACTGAGCCCGCTCCCATTCCAGACTTGATTGCGCTAGATCGAGATCTTCCATGCGCACCAAGAACCCATCGTCACGTGACCGTGCAGCTAGCCACGCCACCACAGCGGTGCGCAAATTGCCAACATGTAGCTCTCCTGTAGGAGATGGAGCAAACCGACCGGACACCCTCGTATTGTGCCGCGCCGACCCCGCAGTTTGGTGCCAGGCCACGGTAGGAGCCACAATGCTGGAATGAACGGATCAGTGCAAGTGATGGGAGTGGCCGGAATCGCGGCCGCTCTCTTGGTCGCCGTCTCTCACCCGACAGCGCTCCCCTCGCCCCAATCCCCTCCGACTATCGATACTGACATCAGCTCTTCTGCCGCAGTGCCGGCGTTCACAACCAAACTCAACAAAAGCCGGCTGGCAGCGTCGGTGATATTTGGGTGCACAGATTCTCGAGATACCGCATCGCAACGCCAGATGGCCGCGGCCGGTGTGGGCGGAATTGTGCTCCTGGGTGCCTCACCTCCAGAAGATCTGCGTTCCCGGTTGCGTCAGGTGCAAGCAGCAGCGCCCAAGGGTGCTGCGCCGATCATCGCCAGCGACGAAGAGGGAGGTACTGTCCAGCGACTCAGTCCCCTCATCTATCGACTCCCCTCTGCCGAAACTATGGGCAGTTGGTCAAAGTCGAAACTCCGAACAACTGCAAAGAAGTATGGTTCTCGAATGGTCGACCTCGGTGTAACCATGTCGTTGGCTCCAGTAGCTGATCTACGCGTACCTGGCAGCTACCTAGACCGGGACAATCGAGCCTTTTCCACAAGCCCTGACCGTACGGCCCGCGCTGTGAATGCTTGGAGTAAAGGATTACGCCAGTCATCGGTGGTTCCGGTAGTGAAGCACTGGCCCGGTCATGGCCATGCCGCCGACACTCACGAGCAGGCGGCACGAGTGCCCAGTTACTCCAGTTTGCGTCAAGCCGACTTGATTCCTTTCCAACGGTTTATCGCTGCTCAGCCGATTCCAGCAGTCATGGTGGCTCATGTTCAATCACAAGGCCTCACCAAACCCGGGGTCCCAGCATCACAATCTGGGCGCGCTATCAAGGTCCTGAGATCTGAAGCAGGTCCACAGGCGGTCATAATGACCGACTCACTGTCAATGGCGGCCGCTAGTAGTGCTCGTGGATACAGCCCGGCCAAGGCAGTCGTTACGGCCCTCAAAGCTGGTGTTGACTGGGCGATGGTGTGTACAAGTAGCATCACGTCATCGGTTAACGCAATCAAGAAAGCGCTGAAAAGGGGAACGCTTCAGCGGGCTCAGTTGGAGACTGCCGCAGCCCGAATTCAGCAGCTGCGCGAACTCTAGGAGCAAGTGATTGATACAAATGTTGAGGGCGTGACAGAGCGTGCCAGACTCAACTAAGCCCAACGGCAGCCAAATCTTTTCTTTGCCTGGGCCAAGCGGCAGGCAGATGCGATTTATAACGAATATTGGGTAGGCAAACATACTGGCTGCCTGAAAACTTCGTGAGTGGGAAGAAATCCCGATGTGGCACCACCCGGTCATAACCATGCAGCACGATGCCCTCGTTGGAAATATCCATAGTCATCAGATCCATCACATCGGTACGTTGCCGGGTATACAACACCGAGTTGCTTTTTTTCCCACGAACGAGACGAAGGCAGTATCGGTTAGGTTCGGCCATCACCGCGTCGACGCTAATCGCTCGCAAGATGTCGACCCGATGCCAAGGCGAAATGCACAAACCAGCCTGAGCGCCGTAAAGGCGGTAACCCACACTTTCAAAACCGGCCAAGAAAGCAGGCAAATCACTCAGGAATACCGCAAGATCTAAGTCTGAGTGATTTCTGTGGAAACTTTGCTGGCGCACGGCAAGCCCCACGCCACCGACGAGGCACAACTCCACTCTGACTTGGTCAGTAAGCGCAACGAGTTCCGCTAAATCATCCTTCAAGGACTTCTGCCAGTCGCGATGACGCTGACGATGACGCAGCCGGAGCGCGGTTAGTGTCGCACCTACCGATCCAGTCATGAGCGTTGACTGTAGCAATTTTTAATCGCTGATTAACGGATAACCGGTGATTTTATGCAGGAGATACCGAGGTTTCCAGCGAATACATAAGATCAATCTCGGAGTGACAAGACGCCACATACCGGTCGGTCAGTCCGGTAGTAATACAGTATGGCCAAAGAAGCAGAGCCGACACCAGGCTCTGGGGATGCCGATGCGGTTCGGCGATCGACTAAGAGTGACTGGCAACTGCTGAGATCTTTATGGCCGTATGTTCGCCCGTATAGATACTGGTTACTGTCCGCTCTCTTGGCGACCGCGATAACGGGAGTATTGGGTCTCGGATTTCCGTGGATACTCGGCACTCTGGTCGATTCCGCTCTGGATCCTTCCAACGGCGATCTGAGTCGATCGGCTGTGATCTTGATTGCGATATTTGCCGGCCAAGCAATTTTCACCAGCATCCGAATTCGTACGCTGGCATACGCGGGTCAGCATGTGGTGAACAACGTAAGGAGTGCGCTATTTAACCGAATGGTGCGCTTTCCGATTGCCTTCCTCGACGCTCGGACGAGCGGCGCCCTATCGTCTCGCTTAATCTCCGATGCAGCTTTTGTTTACGGATCCGCTTCCGGCGCCGCTCCGCAGATCGTCTATTCCGGAATAACAGTAATCGGTGGCGCAATTCTCATTTTGATCATCGATCCAGTATTGGCGCTTCTGGTCTTGGTGGCGGTACCGATAGCCGCATTCATCGCTTCCCACTACGGCCAGCGAATGAGAAAACTCTCACGTGGCTACCAAAACGGTTTGGCGACCACCAATGCGCTAGCGCAAGAGTCATTGTCGGGTGCCCGGGTCGTGAAGTGGTTCGGCGCCGAACGCGAGGTTGCCCGTATCTATCATCGTCGACTTCAGGGCGTCATCGAACAGGGGTTGCAACGGGCACGACTAAAGGCGCGTTGGACACCCACCATGATGTTTCTGGCCTCGGTCACCATCGTCGCGGTTTTATGGTTCGGCGGTAGTCAAGTTCAATCGGGCACACTCACGGCCGGAGAACTGGTCTCGTTCTTGTTGTACTCCAGATTTGTTGCCGATGGATTGGCCACAATCGTCGACCAATACTCTCGATTAGCGCAAGGTTTGGGTGCGTCCGAGCGAGTCATTGCCTTATTGGACGAACCCACGGAGGAGGTAGTGGGCGGAAACTCTGAGGACCGAAACATAATCCAACCGCAGCAGCGAAACGGCCACGTAGAACTGGAACAAGTATCGTTCACCTATCCCGGCCGAGACGCCTTGATATTAGACAATGTTTCCTTTGCTATCGAACCTGGAAGCACCGTCGCTTTAGTCGGGCCGTCAGGGGCGGGTAAGTCCACCATTGCTCAATTGATCGCTCGGCTTTACGATCCGCAACAGGGAACTATCAAGGTAGACGGGGTGGATGTCCGTGATCAGAGCCTGGAAGATTTGCGTCAGTCAATGGGTGTCGTGCCCCAAGATGCGCCGCTACTTTCTGGAACCGTAGCCGACAACATCCGACTCGGACAGCCCGACGCCTCTCGTGAGCAAGTCGCCGAAGCAGCCAAAGCGGCCAATGCCTTTGATTTCATCAACGGTTTTCCCTACGGCTTCGGAACCAAGGTTGGGGAA